>JAITEO010000224.1 GCA_031281985.1 Zoogloeaceae bacterium
CAGGGCGGAAAAAACATTGGGACGGCCTTCCGGATCGTCGCGGGAGACAATCTCGCCCTCCGGTTTGTGATAGAGCAGAACACGCGGCAGGCGCGTGGAAAAATGCAGGGACACCAGCTTGCCATCCACCTTCACCCGATCCTTGGGGCCGACGCGCATGCCGGTCTTCGCCGGTTGCTGGTTGACCTCCACCCGTCCGGCGGCAATCCATTCCTCTATCGCTCGCCGCGATCCCAGCCCCGCCTGCGCCAGCACCTTGTGCAGCCGCTCACTGGCGACCGGCTCGACAGGCGGCGCGACAGGCGCATGTCGCGCCGCGCCCCGGCGACCACGCCGTTCCCGCTCCTCCGGCATGGCGTCGCGGCGCGCGGCGGGGTGGGGAGAAGGAGAACGAAAGGGTGTTTTTTTAGGGCGCATCGGCAGGCTCCAGCAGTTTGGGTTGCAAGGCGGCGGCTTCCAGCGCGGGCAGTTCGCTTATGGCCAAGAGACCCAGATCATCGAGGAATTTGCGGGTGGTGGCGTAGAGCGCTGGACGCCCCAGCGTTTCGCGGTGGCCGACCACGTCGATCCAGCCGCGTTCTTCCAGCGCGCGGATGGCGTTGGTATTGACGGCGACGCCGCGAATCTCCTCGATGTCGCCGCGCGTCACCGGTTGCCGGTAGGCGATGATCGCCAGCGTTTCCAGCACGGCGCGCGAGTATTTGGGCGGTCTTTCCGGACTCAGGCGTTCCAGGTAGGGCATGTATTCGGCGCGGGTGCGCAAGCGCCAGCCGGAAGCCAGCCGCACCAGTTCCGCCGGACGCTCCTGCCAGGCCGCCTGCAATTCCTCCAGGCATTTGCGCAACAGTTCGTCGCCCAGTTCGTCACGCAGTTCGCCCTCGAACATCTTTTTCATGTCCGCCAGCGAGAGCGGCTCCTGTGCTGCCAACAGCGCCGCTTCCAGCGTCGATTTGAGCTTAGGTACGTCCATTCTTCTCTTCTTGGTTACGCGCCGTCTGGCGAATGTAGATGGGACAAAACGCTTCCACCTGGACGATTTCCACCAGGCGTTCGCGCGCCAGTTCCAGCATGGCGATGAAATGCACGACCAATACCGGCGCGCCCAACAGCGGGTCGAACAGGCGCTCGAACGCGACATGCCCGCCCTGCGCCTGCAAAAAGCGCAGGATGATCCCCATGTGTTCGCGCACGGAAAGCGCCTCGCGCGTGATCTGGTGATGCGTGTGCAATTTACATTGGCGCAGGATGTCGCGCCAGGCGTTCTGCAGGTCTTCCAGGGTAACGCTGGGATAGTGTTGGGTCAGGCTTTTTTCGACCCAGGTTTCCACCCAGAGAAAATCCCGTCCGGCCTGTTTCAACCGATCGATTTTCTGCGCGGCGAGCTTGATCTGCTCGTATTCCACCAGACGACGCACCAGTTCCGCGCGCGGGTCCGCCACATCTTCGTCGTCCGCCGCACGAGGACGGGGCAGCAACATGCGCGACTTGATTTCTATCAGCATGGCCGCCATCACCAGGTATTCGGCAGCCAGTTCGAGATTCCGGGCGCGCATGGCTTCGACATAATCCAGGTACTGCCGCGTCAGCGGCGCCATGGGAATATCGAGAATATCGACATTGGCCTTGCGAATCAGGTAGAGCAGCAGATCCAGCGGCCCCTCGAACGCTTCCAGCATGACTTCCAGCGCGTCCGGCGGGATATACAGGTCGCGCGGCATCTCGATGAGCGGCTGCCCATAGATGCGCGCCTGAGCCGGCACAGCCTCCGCCTCGCCCTCTGCCCCTTCCACCTTCGCCAACACAAACGCGCTCATCCGCCTCTTTCCATACCGCCGCACCACGCAACGGAAAACGGTAGATGATAGCCTGAATCGGGGAGGGATAGAAGACTGACGGACGGTCAGGAGTGCGATTAAAAGTGGAGGAAAAACCTTGCCCTGTAGTGCCTCAATGCCGGAGACGAATCAGCGGCAAAAGGGGGCATCTGGAGGGAAAGGATTCATGGTTGAATCTCCGGTTTCTTTTCTTCTTCAGGGGCTGCATACCTATCCAGAAGTTTTTTGACTGCCGGATCGTTTTCGTCTCCATAAAGCGCCTTGATCGCGGCCTCGAGTTTTTCGATGTTGGACTGCCTGGCTCTTGCCAACGCCTCGTTGTAATCGGGTGTGTAGGACCTTGGCGCTCCTGAGAGCGCTGAAAATAACGCGGTGTTCGCGGCGGTGGTGCGATGGAACGCTTCACTTTCATACAGGCGCTTTTTATCGTACAGGATCAACCCGGTGACGGCTCCCTTGAAACCAGCACGCCCCAGCTTCATGAAATTGTCGACATCATCGAGTATTTCGCCATCTTTTTCATCGAAACCGGTCATGCTTTTTTCGGTTTCCTGTTTGCTTTTACCCTGGAGGAATGCTTTCCTGCGATGCATGACGTCATGGAACTCATTGAACGCGCCCCAGTTATTCTCAATGGCATCATAGATGTCCATCGCGGCGCGTTTTTTCCCTTTCTGGACAAGGTCGTCCGCCTGAAACAAGAAGGCCGTCATCATCGTTGCGGCAATGGCTTCATCGTTTCCAGTCCGGGCGATTTCGTCAATGAACGCGTCTGCCTCGGCAGCTTTCGTTGATGCGTTTTTGTAGAGGATTTCCTTGATGGTCTTGCTGACCCAATCCTTGGTTTCGTTACTATCCTCCTCATCGCTGAAGATTGCGATGTCTTTGTATACATCCAAGGCTTCGGCAATCTGTTCACGTTTGGAATATATCTGGCTCTTATAGAATAGAATTCTGGCGATTTGCGCAGAAATCGCTTCGTCACCCGTATGAGACCAACGAATGGTCTCATTCCCAAAAATCTCCAAAATCCTGTCGAACGTCCTGATTGCATCATCGGGCTTGTGTTGCTCATCCAGTAACGCCACGCTTTGGTCAACCTGTTTCTTCACCAGTATGGCGGCCTCTGCGAGACCGGCTGCGTCACTTTTCTCCCATTCTTCTTTGCCGAAGCGAGCCATTTGACTGTACACCGTCATGGCTTCATCAAGTTTGCCCTGGCTTTCCAATATGGAAGCCTTGACTGCGAGCGCCTCGGGGATAAGGCTCTGTGCCGCGCGATTTTGGTAAAACCGCCGCTCAAGCGCTTCAAGAACAGCGATTGCCTCTTCGTCCTGACCTTGCGCCTTGAGTTCATTACCCCGCGCAACAAGCGCCTCGGCGAACGCTTTGTCGAAAAGTTGCGCTTTTTCGTCATTGAAAAACCCCGGTCGTTCGCCGTAAACCTCCGCGGCTTCCTGGATTCTGCCTGCCTGCACCAGCGCTTTTCCTGTTTCCAGCACTCGGGTTGTTTCCTTGTCGATGTAGAAACCGTAACCCAGCATACCCAGGATGATGACCGCTACGAACGTTACGATCCCGGCGGTGACCTGCAACGTTCGCCGCCGTGATGGATTCACCACTTCCTGCCGCGCATTCGACGTTTCGGTCATTTATGTTCCGTGAATCAGTCGTGTCGGGAAAACTCATGCGGATGGCGGGGGCGAGTCGCCATCGGTTGCCGCGAGTTGCCGGCGTGCATCAAGATCGCCTTTCAATTGATCCATCGCCATCATTTTCCTCGCCCCGAAAATGGCAACCAGCCCCAACGGAACGAACAGGACTGAGCCAGCGATCACCATGATTGCTCCGGGTTTCTTGGCGCCAGTGGCATTCACGACCAGACCCAGTGCGGCAATGGCCCAGGATAACCAGATGATGCTCACCAGTACCGGCATATGCATCTCCGACATGAGCCTATCGGAAAAACCGAGGGCGGCAAGAAATTCCAGCGCAACGCCAATAGCTGCCAAAAGCATTGTTTTCTCCCATCAGATGAAAATCGGTGATTCGATTACGATGGCAAAGTATCTCATATTTCGTTGGTATAATGCGCGTCCATTCAGAACGCAGGGGCGCGGAGAATGCCGCGCTCCTACGCCTATCTACCCGCAGCTTCCCACCGCGCCGCAGGCGGTGCAGAAGTCGCAGCCGTCTTTTTTGATCATCGTGTAGTTGCCGCATTCGCCGCAGAGTTTGCCCTGGGTGGGCAGCACCTTGTTTCTTGCCGGGTCTTCTGGAGCTTCGAGGATGCCCATTTGTTGCAGGGGGAGGCCGGTTTCGTCGAGGATGCCGAGCATGGCGTAGCGATGGATGATGAGGCGGGCGATGTAGGCGACGGTGGAAGGGAAGGTCTGCTGCTTTCTGGAGCCGGGAACATGCGCCATGAAGTCGCCCAGCGGTTCCGGGTAGTCGAGCAGCTTTCTCAGCTTCATGCCGATCCAGGCGGGATCCAGCACGCGCATGTCGAGGGACAGGAGCTTACACAGGCCATCCAGGGCGCGCGGGTAATTGCCGGAAAGCCACATGGAATAGGGGCGCGTCACGCCGTCGGGCAGGGCGATTTCCTTCAGTCCCAGGACGAAATCCTCGTTGGTGGAAGGATTGCGGATGTCCACCGTCCAGGAAAGGGTGCCGTCGGTGCCGGTCTTGGGTTCCTTGGCGGAAAAGAGGGCGTCGACCACGGGCGTGGCGCTCTTGTGCTGGAACGCGCCCAGTTGTTCGCAACGCCAGAGGATGACCTGCGCCATGGCGGAGACGACGGAAGGCACGCGCTTCTTTTCGCCGTGCGGCGGCATGGGCGCTTCGAAGGAATCGCCGGGGGTCTTGGCGAGGCTCTCCAGCTTCATCTGCAGCCAGTCGCGGTCATTGGCGCGCATGTCCATGGAAAGCGTCTTGGCGACCGCGCCCAGTCCGCGCGGTTCGGCGGGGCCGTTGGCCCAGACCTCGAAGGGCCAGGCGCGGCCTTCCGGTTCGACGTGGCCGATGAACAGCGCAAACCGGCCGATGGGCGAATCCAGCATGTACGTCCAGCAGAGGTTGCCCTCGGGCAGGCTGGGACGCCCCGGCCAGCGGAGGCTGGCGAGCACGGGCGCGGGCAGGTGCTTGATGGAAAGCCGCCGGTTGGCGTCGGAGACGAAATCCTGCGGCGATTTCCTGGCGGCGTCCTCGCTTTCCGCCTTGGGCGGCTCCACGGAGAGCACCGCGCCGAGTATGCTGTTCGGGCGATAGGTTGCCAGTCCCTTCAGGCCGGCCTTCCAGGCGTCCATGTACAGATCCTGGAAGTCGGCATAGGGGTAGTCGGCGGGGACATTGACCGTCTTGGAGATGGAGGTGTCGATATAGGGCGCGACGGCGGCCACCATGTCCTTGTGCGCGGCGGCGGAAATTTCCAGCGCGGTGACGAAGTAATCGGGCAGTTTCTCGATGTCGCCGCCCATGTGCCGGTACAGCCGCCAGGCGTAATCCTCGACCGAATGTTCCTTGATGGTGCCATCCTGCATGCGCTTCTTGCGGCTGTACGTCCAGGAAAACGGCGGCTCGATGCCGTTGGAGGCGTTGTCGGCAAAGGCGAGCGAAATGGTGCCGGTGGGGGCGATGGATAAAAGATGCGAGTTTCTCAACCCGTGTTCGCGGATCTGTCCCTTGATTTCGGAAGGCAGGCGCGAGGCGAAATTGCCGCCGGAAAGATACAGTTCGGCGTTGAAGAGCGGGAACGCGCCGCGCTCGCGCGCCAGTTCCACGGAATGCAGGTAGGCGGTATCGCGCATGAATTCGCTGATGCGGGCTGCGAAGGCGCGGGCTTCCGCGCGGTCATAGCGCAGCCGCAGCATGACGAGCGCGTCGCCCAGTCCGGTGAATCCCAGCCCGATGCGGCGCTTGTTGGCGGCTTCGTTGCTTTGCTGGGCGAGCGGCCAGTGGGTTGCGTCCAGGACGTTGTCCAGCATGCGGATGGAAACGCGGATGACTTCGGAGAAGGCGTCGAAGTCGAATTCCGCCTGTTCGGAGAAGGGATCATGGATGAACAGCGTCAGGTTGATGGAACCCAGGCAGCAACAGCCGTAGGGCGGCAGCGGCTGTTCGGCGCTGGGGTTGGTGGCCTAGATCATCTCGCTATAGTTGAGGTTGTTGTCCCGGTTCATGCGATCGAGTAACAGGATGCCGGTTTCTGCGTGG
>JAITEO010000275.1 GCA_031281985.1 Zoogloeaceae bacterium
TTCCGTTTTCGTTCATCATGTCGAATCCATTGCGTTCTGTTTTTCTGCTGGGTTTGCTGCTGTTTTGTGCTGCGCCGATACAGGGACAGAGACATGCGGATTTGAGCGCTCTAGTGTAGTGTTTCACGCAAAATGAACCTTATGGACTTCAAAATGCCGGAAGACAGGGCAAACGCTCTCGTCCCCCTCCCCCCTTGCGGGGGAGGGGTCAGGGGAGAGGGGGAAGCGACCGTTCAGTGGCTTTGCTCTTTTAGTCGCCGCGCCCCCTCTCCCGGCGCTACGCGCCACCCTCCCCCACGAGGGGGGTGGGTATGCAATGCGCTCCGGCGCCAGTAAAATTTGCAGCACGCTCATCGCTTAAAAGTTCTATCAAGAATGAAACCCTACACTAGCGATGGGGAACGGAGGGGTCATCCTGTTCATCCTGTCAAAATGGTTTTTCCTCTTGGTGAGGAGGGGCAGAAGAAATTCGACAGGATGGACAGGATGGTTGTCTTCCCCCCTGACAAGGGGGGAATGAGGGGGGTTTGCGGCGATTCGAGCCGCACCAGCCCTTGACGCTCGCTCCACGTCCGCAAACCCCTCCCCATCCCTCCCCTTGTCAGGGGAGGGCGTATCTTCTTCCCTTCTGACAAGGGGGCGCACGGCGTGCGTCCGCAAACCTTATCGGTTCAGCCCGCTTTTCCCGTGCGCGCGATTTTCCCGACCGCCGCTGCCAGCGCGTCCAGGTCGGCGTGGGTGTTGTAGAGCGCCAGCGATGGGCGCACCGTGGCTTCCAGCCCGAAACGGCGCAGGATCGGTTGCGCGCAGTGATGCCCGGCGCGCACGGCGATGCCCGCCTTGTTGAGCGCGCTGCCGATTTCCGCCGTGTCGCGGCCTTCGAGCACGAAAGAGAGCACGCCCGCTTTTTCCGCCGCCTGGCCGATGATTTTCAGCCCTGGAATTTCCGAGAGCAGGCGCGTGCCGTAAAGAAGCAGGTCGTGTTCGTGCCGGGCGATGTTGTCGATGCCGATACGCTCGACGTATTCCAGCGCCGCGCCCAGTCCCACGGCGTCGGCGATGTTGCCGGTGCCCGCCTCGAAACGCGCCGGGGCGTTCTGGTAGAGCGTGCGCTCGAAGGTGACGTCCTGGATCATGTTGCCGCCGCCTTGCCAGGGCGCGGTGGCGTTCAGCAGTTCTTCCTTGCCGTAGAGCGCGCCGATGCCGGTGGGGCCGAATACCTTGTGGCCGGAGAACACGAACCAGTCGCAGCCCAGCGCCAGGACATCGGTGCGCAGGTGCGAGACCGATTGCGCGCCATCGATGAGCACTTTCGCGCCGCAGGCGTGCGCGAGCCGCGTCATTTCCGCCGCGGGCGTGACGGTGCCAAGCGCATTGGAGACCTGCGTAAAGGCGACAAGCCGGATTTTCGGGCCGAGCAGGCGGGCGTATTCGTCGAGCAGGACTTCGCCGCGATCATTGACCGGGACGACTTTCAACACCGCGCCGGTCTGCGCCGCCAGTTGTTGCCAGGGGACGATGTTGGCGTGGTGTTCGAGCCAGGTAATGAGAATTTCGTCACCGGGGCGCAGCGTCTGACGCCCCCAGCTTTGCGCGACGAGGTTGATGCCTTCGGTCGTCCCGCGCACGAAGACGATTTCATTGGCGGAGCGAGCGCCCACGAAACGGCGCACGGTCTCGCGCGCCGCCTCGTAGGCGTCGGTGGCACGCGCCGCCAGTTCGTGCGCGGCGCGATGGATGTTGGAGTTTTCGTGCGCGTAGAAATGGGACAGCCGGTCGATGACGGCCTGCGGCTTTTGCGTGGTCGCGGCGTTGTCGAGCCAGACGAGCGGACGGCCATTGACCGTTTCCGCGAGCACGGGGAAATCGTTGCGAACGGCGTGTACGTCGAAGGGCTGTCCCGGTATCGCCTGCCCCGCCGAAAACGCTTCCCAGCCGGGTTCGGGGCGGGTGACGGGCACTTTGATGCCGGAAGGAAAGACGGCGGGCGCCTCTTCCAGGAAATAATAGGCGTTCGTCGCGCCCGCCCGTTCCGGCGGCGTTCTCGAGGTCAATGCGTCCAGTTCCCGGATGTCCGGCAAGGGCACGTCGAAGAGCGCGGGCAGCGCCTCGTCCGGCGGCAATCCCGAAGCCGCCGATGCCGGGAAGGCGTCCGCCGCGGCGGGAAGGAGCGCGGCGGGGCTGAGATCAGCGATAGGAATGCGCGTAGTCATGGTACTTGTCCACTTCCACATTTTCGAGCACCGCGAGCGCGTCGTCGGTCAGCACCGCGAGCGAGCAGTAGAGCGAAACCAGGTAGGAAGCGATCGCCTTGTGATTGATGCCCATGAAACGCACGGACAAGCCCCGACTCTGTTCGCCCGGCAGATTGGGCTGGTAGAGTCCCACCACGCCCTGGCGGTTCTCGCCGGTGCGCAGCAGCAGGATGCTGGTTTTGCCTTCCTTGATTTCCACTTTGTTGCTGGGCACGAGCGGCACGCCGCGCCAGGTGATGAACTGCGAGCCGAACAGCGAAACCGTGGGCGGCGGCACGCCGCGCCGCGTGCATTCGCGCCCGAAAGCGGCGATGGCGCGGGGGTGCAGCAGGAAAAAGGCCGGTTCTTTCCAGACGAAGGAGAGCAGTTCGTCGAAATCGTCCGGCGTCGGCGCGCCGGTGAGCGGTTGCAGGCGCTGGTGATCGGCGACGTTGTTGAGCAGCCCGTATTCCGTATTGTTGATGAGTTCGCTCTCCTGGCGCTCCTTGATGATCTCGATGGTGAGCCGCAATTGCTCCTGGATCTGGTTGTGCGGGCTGCTGTAGAGGTCGGAGACGCGGGTGTGCACGTCGACCACGGCGTTGACGGCGCTCAGAAAATACTCGCGTCCCCACTCCTCGTAATCGACGAAGGTCTGGCGCAATTCCTTTTCGTCGTTGCGCACCGAGCAATTGACCGCGATGGCGGCTTCGTCCTTGACTTTGTTTACGCGGTAAATCCCCGCCTCGACGCCCACCCATTGCAGGAATTGCGGCAGCCAGCGCGGCGTGATGCGCCCGAGCATCGGCGCGGTCTTGGTCGCGTTCGCAAGCGTCCGGGCGGCGACATCGCCCAGCGCGGTTTGTGCATCATGAATATCGGTCATTCCAGTCCCCTTCGGTGTACGTCAAAAAATAAAAACCCATTTTTTGTGCGGCTTTGCCGCATCTGGCTTTGCCAGACCAGCCTTCGGCTGTCCTGCGGCCTTCGGCCTTGTGCCGGGTTGTCTTGGGGTTTGAAACCAGGCAAAGCCTGGCTTCAAACCGTGTAAACCCAACGCAAAACCAGCGCGGCCTTGAGGTTGCTGATTTGAACCGGCAAAAAGTGGGCTTTTACTTTTTGCCGCCTCCTCAAATGCCGCTGCCGGCGGTGAATACTTCGCTTTGCGCCAACGCCTGGGTGATATGGCTGTTGGGCGGGATGCTGCGCGTCAGCCATACGTTGCCGCCGATGGTGGAGCCGCGTCCAATGGTGACGCGACCCAGTATCGTCGCCCCGGCGTAGATGACCACGTCGTCCTCGACGATGGGGTGTCGCGCGCCGCCCTTGACCAGGTTGCCGTTTTCATCGGCCAGAAAGCGCTTGGCGCCCAGCGTGACGGCCTGGTAGATGCGCACCCGTTCGCCGATTATCGCGGTTTCGCCAATCACCACGCCCGTGCCGTGGTCGATGAAGAAGCTGCCGCCGATGGCGGCGCCGGGGTGGATGTCGATGCCGGTGCTCGAATGCGCGATTTCGGCGATGATCCGCGCCGTGAGCGGCGCGCCCAGCACGTGGAGTTCATGCGCCAGCCGGTGATAGATGACCGCGGTGAGGCCGGGATAGCAGACCAGCACCTCGTCGATGCTCTGCGCCGCCGGATCGCCCTGGTAGGCGGCCAGGATGTCGCTGTCCAGGAGCTTGCGCACCTTGGGCAGCCGGGTGGAAAAGCGTTCCACGATGGTCGCCGCTTCCGGCACTTCCTCGCGGCTTTCCGGCGAAAGGAAGTAGCGAAAGCGCAATTCCCGGCGAATTTCCCCATAGAGCAGCTTCAGGGCGGCATCCAGGGTGTAGCCGACAAAATAGTTGAGTCCCTCGTCGGTCAAATCCGGCGCGCCCAGCCGATTGGGAAAAAGCGCCGCCGCCAGCTTTTCCACCGCCTGCGCAAGAATCCTGCGCGCGGGCAGCTTGGGCGGACTGTCGGCGCGCTGGCGCATTTGCAGGGATTCCACCCGCAAGGCGAGCAACTCGGCCACGACCCGGTCGAGTTCGAGCAACAGGTCGCTCGCGGTGGGCGCATCGTGTTCTTCCACTCGCGCCGCCGCGGAGGAGGGACAGGCAATGGTGGAAGAGGTCATGGGAAAATGTCCAGGACGCGGTTGCGACGCGGGGACGACACAGGCTCCGTAGAGCGAACGTTCTCGATGAAGCGCATGAAAAGGCATCCGACAGGCGGGAAGAGGAAAACCACTTTAGCGTCATCCAGGTGGGAAGCCAAAGAAGATTTTCTTATAAGAAAAGAAAACAGCAAAGCCCCGCCAGATCCCAAACGAAGCCACGACCAAACGCCCTCCCCTGAGAAGGGGAGGGTTGAACCGTATCGAAATCAACCACGTAACCTCGCTCTTTTTTCGAGCGCGCTCACATTTGAAAATCCGGGAGCGTCCCGAAGGGACGCAATTTTGATAACCCCCGGCGTCAGCCGGGGGCGTGGCGGCCCATCCCACCCTGGATAGCCCCAACGGGGCGTTACCCGTAGCGGCATCGTGGGAAAAAACATTCGTTGATCTCGTGTACGAAAAACGATTGCGATAGCGGCTCTGCCGGAAACGACGCATGTGCCGATGCGACTGCACGACGTAACGCCCCGTTGGGGCTACCTGATCTTGAGGCCATGTTTCCCCCGGCTGACGCCGGGGGTTATCGAAATCGCGTCCCTTCGGGACGCCTTCCGTGCGGGTTTTCCTCCGCTTTGGATCGCGCCCCATGTCTTGCCCGCGCCATGTCTTGCCCGCGCTTGCCAATTCGGACTTGGCTCCCCAGAATAGGACATGCTGGTTTTTCTGGAGGAAGGTCATGTGTCTGGCAAGCGCAAGGGCGGCGGATAAATACGGCTATCTTCCGCATACGCTCCCATGACCGGACAGGCGCGCCGGAGAGGATTCACCAAGGAGAATCACCATGAAGACATCGTTTGCGAAAGGGCGGATCAAGGGGCGCTTGCCGCTCTGCTTTCTTTCCCTGCTGCTTCTTGCCACGCCGGTTTTTGCGCAAATCGAGGAATTCAGCGCGGACAGCGCGCGGGTCTGCCAGGAGGTTGTCGAGGCCGCCCAGTCGACGCGAAAAAAGGCGGAGGCGGGCGACGCCCAAGCGCAATACGCGCTGGGTCTCCTGTTTCGGGATGGATTGGCAAACGAGAAGGAAGACAGGGAAGACCATTGGGGAAACCGCAACGCCGCGCCGGGGGAATTCATCGATCTGAAACGGGCGGTCGCCCTGTTGGCGCATGCCGAGGAAGCAGACCCGTCGATGCCTGCCAATGCGCAAGGACTGCTGGAAAGCCTCATCGAGCCGATGGCGGAAAAATTGGGGGAATCCCCGGAACTGCCGGAACTGAAAGCGAAGGATGTGACGGCGCAAGCCAAGGAAGACACGATGGTACGGGCGGCGGCGTTCTTGCGCAAATCCGGCCAGGAATTCTGGTTCGGTTTTTTCTACCCCGTTCTCGACGCCCTGTCCTGTCCCTTCTTTCCCCTGCGTTTCGGGAAGAACGATTTCGAGGCCGTCTACTGGTTTCGCCGCGCGGCAGAGCAGGGCTTGCCGCAGGCGCAATTCGCGCTGGGCGAGGCCATCGCGTCGAATGTGGGCGTGC
>JAITEO010000277.1 GCA_031281985.1 Zoogloeaceae bacterium
GCCCTGGTCACTGTCCTGACCGACAGGATCCTGGGGTTTTCCACGGCGGAATCGCCCAAGGTTTCCGTTTCCGAATTCGATTCGCTGCCTGCGATCGGCCTGATGGATTACACGGGGAAGGTTTTGTTGCCGCCGGAGCGCTTTACCATGATTCGGCTGGATGCCTCGGAAAAATTCCTGCTTGCCGTCACGCAGGGCAAACAGGCGCTGATCGGTCTGGACGGCAAGGAAATCATCGCGCCGGAATGGCAGAAGCTGGAGACGAACACGGCGCTGGGCCTCGTTTTTGCCTATGAAAGATGGCAGGATGCCGATGGAAACGGCGTCGACATCCTGCGCGCGGCCTATGACTTCAAGGGAAAACCGCTCTTTGCCATCCGGACGAATCCCTGCGGCGCGGAAATCCTGCTGGATGGCGACGGCAAGCCCCTGTGGCCACAGGACGCCACGCCCTATTGCTCGAAGTGATAGTGGGGTTTCCGTTGCCTTTACCCAAAAAAGGGCAAGCTTTGCTTGCCCTTTTTGCTGACTGAACTGGCACAAGGCCGAAGGCCGCAGGACAGCCGAAGGCTGGTGTTAAGCAGCAAAATGCGGCAAAGCCGCACAAAAAAGTGGACTTTTGCTTTTTCCCGCCCCCTATTCACCCCCCGTTTCGGGTTCGGCGTCTCTCGGACCGGTCAGTTCCGTGCGCAGGCTGGGATAGCGGCCGCGCAGGACGAGGGTGTTTTCCAGGCGTTTGTCGTCGCCGAGAAACAACCGGGCGTAGCCGGAGAGCGCGCCTTCGGGGGTGACGCGGATTTCGCCTTCCTCGCTGTGCATCACGCTGGAGCGCGTTTGCAGGTTTTCCAGCGCGAATCCCTGTGGGTTCAGTTGGAAGGCGGCGGAAAGTTTCTGGAATTTGGTCGTCGCGTTCCGGCTGTGGGTCAAGACGCCCCGGCTGCCGCTGTAGACCAGGCGCGTCAGATCGATGCCGCGCAGGAGGGCGTTATCCGCTTTCAGATCGCCGCTGGCGTTCAGGCTCCTGCGCCAGAGCGCCAGCGTATCGCCCTGGGTCTGAAAACGCAGCGTCCCGGAAAGTTCGCCCTGCAAGCTCAGATTGGCGCCGCGCACGCCGGGTTCGTTGGCAATGCCCCAGGCGCGCATGAGTTCGCCAACCTGCATGCGGCTCAATGTGCCTTGCCCGCGCAGGTTTTCCACCAGACCGTCGCGCCGCCAGCCCGCTTCCAGCCGCCCCTTGTAATGCCCGCCCAGCAGGAAAAGCGTGACCTCCTCCAGCGCCACGCGATCCAGATACAGGTTTCCCTTGCCCTTGGCGCTGTTCAATTGCGCCGGAAAGCGCGCGGAAGGCAGCCAGTCGCTGACTTCCAGCGTGAAAGACGCAAGCGGCGGCGCGCTGCCCTGCGCGGCGGACAGCGGCGGCGGCAGGAATTCCAATTGACACAAGGGCGCGGCGCTCTTCAACGTGGCCTTCAACAAGCGCCCATTCGCGTCGCGGCGCAGTTCGCCCTCGAAGACCGCCAGCGGATTTCCGCCCAGCGTCAGCGCCAGGCGCTCGAAACGCATCCAGTCCGGCGAGCCGTCGGGCGCCATGTCCAGCCAGCCGACGATGGCGGCGGCTTCCAGCGTCCCCGACAACAATTCCACCGGCTCGCCCGAACTTCCCGGCTTTTCGAAAAACAGCCAGGAAAACAGCCCCGGCAGATGAATGACGTCCAGATGCCCGCTCTGCTGGTTTTCGCCAAAACGCACCTGACGCAGTTCCAGCCGCCAACTGGAAAAATTCGGCGTGATCTGTCCAATCTGTACTGGAACGCCCAGGATGCGGGCCAGCCGCGCTTCCAGATCCGGCCGCTTGCTGTTGTATGGGTACAGCAGGACGCAGGCCGCAACCAAAACGACGCACAACACGCCCGCGCCCAGCGCCATCAGGGAGCGGCGCACCCAGACATAGGCGCGCGGATGCGTTTCGCGCAGGGGCTTGCGCGGCGTCGATGCGCCGTGCGTGGGTTCTGGGTCGGGATCGGGGTCGGGAATCGGCGTGGGCAGCACCAGCGCCTCCGCCTTGACCGTGGCGGCGGCGCGCTTGCCTGCCGTGGGCAGGGCGGTGGAGCGAATGACGATGGGCGGCGGCGGGGGAACCGGCGCGGGACGCGCGGGCGGCGGCGGAACGGGGGCGTTCGACAGGACGGTCTGCGCCGAGGAAAGACTGACCGCTTGCGGACGAATGGGGGGTTCGTTCAGGCGGGCGGGCGCTTCGTTCGGGCGAGCGGGCGGCACGTTCGGACGGGCGGGGGCGTTTTGCGCCGCGCGCAGGTTTTCGGATTTTTCGCCGAAGGTCGAAAAATGGGAGAGCGGCGAAAATTCGTGCGGCGGCGCATCGGGCGGCGGCGCTTCTTCCTTGACGCGGTCAAACTCGATGAGACCGTTCTTTTCCAGCGCCGCAATGGCTTCTTCCGTCGTCTGGAAGTCGCCGACCTTTTCGCTCAATTCCTGCAACGACGCCTTGCCGTCGATGAGCACCAGGATCATGCGTTGCTGGCGCTCTTCCACCCGGGCGCGCTGGACGATGGCCTCTTCACCCGCCGGCGTCTTCCGGTAGATGTGCCGATTCCGCGCAGACGCCTTGTCGCCGCCCGTGGGCGGCGTATTGGAAGTTGCGGATTCCGCTGCTTTTTTCGTCATTGCGTTTCCTTTGGCATCGCATCGCGCAATTTCCGCCGCCGCGCGAACGTAGCGCGTTGCGGGAGTTGACGGCAATTGACGCCCTCTTATAGAATCCGACCCTTTCCCCGATAGCTCAGTCGGTAGAGCGCCGGACTGTTAATCCGTAGGTCCCTGGTTCGAGCCCAGGTCGGGGAGCCAAACGCGCCAACGCCACCTCCGGGGTGGCGTTTTTGTTGCAGTTTTTTGTCATTCTAGCATGTTCGGGGGACAGAGGACAGAGCGGCGCTTCGCGCCTTTGAATCTGTCTTCTGTCCTCTGACCTCCGTCTTCTGATCTATACTGCCGTCTCTCTTGCTACAGGAATGTCTTGCTCCAAATGGGAAAACTCAACGATATATTGCAATTGGCGCATGAACGCGCCCAGGCCATGCAGCTTGCCTATGCCGGGGCGCTGACGCCGCTGGAGGCGAATGACGTATGGCAACTCGCGCCGGGCGCGAAGCTCGTGGATATCCGCACCCGCGCCGAACTGGAACTGATCGGCCGCATTCCCGGCGCGGTGGAAATCGAGTGGGCGTTCTATCCCAGCGGCGCGCAGAATCCCAATTTCATGCGCCAGTTGAAGACGCGTGTCGACCGCGAGGCGCTGGTGCTGTTCATCTGCCGCAGCGGCAACCGTTCGGACGACGCCAGCCGCGAAGCCACCCGCGTCGGCTACACCGCCTGCTACAACGTGCTCGAAGGCTTCGAGGGCGACAAGGACGCCAACGCGCAACGCGGCAAGGTCGGCGGCTGGCGGCTGGCGGGGTTGCCCTGGTTCCAGGATTGACCTTTGCCCGCCAGACGATGAGCGTCCTGCCCTTCGACGCCTATGGCGGCCTGTCCGACGCCGAATGCCAGGCGCGCATACGCCAGGCGCGCGCGCGCCTGGGCAGGGAAGTCGTGCTGCTCTGCCACCATTACCAGCGCGCCGACATCTACCAGCATGCCGATCTGACCGGCGATTCCCTGAAACTCGCGCGCCTTGCCGCCCAGACGGACGCGCCCTGCATCGTCTTTTGCGGCGTGCATTTCATGGCCGAAGTCGCGGACATCCTTTCTTGCCCCGAACAGACGGCCATCCTGCCCGATCTGGCGGCGGGCTGCTCAATGGCGGACATGGCCAACCTCGCCAAGGTGGAACGCTGCTGGCGCGAACTGGGTGAGATCATGGCGGTGGAGACGACCTGCACGCCCATTACCTACATCAATTCCGCCGCGGATCTGAAGGCCTTCTGTGGCCAGCATGGCGGCAGCGTCTGCACTTCCAGCAACGCGGGCGTCATCGCCAACTGGGCGTTTGCCCAACGTCCGAAAATCCTCTTCTTTCCCGATCAGCATCTGGGGCGCTGGACGGGACACCAGCTTGGCATCCCGCTGGCGGAGATGCCGGTGTGGGACCCGGATCTGCCGCTGGGCGGCCTGACGCCCGAGGTCATCGCGCAGGCGAAGA
The DNA here is from genome assembly GCA_031281985.1 of Zoogloeaceae bacterium. GTDB lineage: Bacteria > Pseudomonadota > Gammaproteobacteria > Burkholderiales > Rhodocyclaceae > Azovibrio. The sequence goes on from JAITEO010000277.1 coordinate 4,157, forward strand.
TACTGCTCTGGAAGGGGCATTGCGCGGTGCATCAGATGTTCCAGAAAAGCCGCGTCGACGCCTTTCGCGCCCAATACCCGGAGGCGCGGGTCATCGTCCATCCGGAATGCAATTTCGAGGTCTGCGCCGCCGCGGATTATGTCGGCTCCACAGAAAGGATCGTCCAGATCGTCAAGGAAGCGCCCGCCGACACGCGCTGGCTGGTAGGCACGGAACTGAACCTGGTCGAGCGTCTGGCAAGGGAGGTTGCGACAGAAGGAAAGGAAGTGCGCTTTTTGTCCGACATCATCTGCATGTGCTCGACCATGCAGCGCATCGACCCGCAACATCTCGCCTGGACGCTGGAAAACCTGGCCGCCGGATGCGTCGTCAATCCCATCGTCGTGCCGGAACGCGAAGCCGCCCTCGCCCGCACCGCGCTCGATCGCATGCTGCGGGCTTCCTGACGTCGCGTCCGCAGCCGCCGTTTTCGCCTCAAGCGCGCCCTCCATGCTGCCCGATTTCGTCGCCTCCCAGGTCGATCTCACGCCGTACAACACCCTGGCGCTGCCCGCGCGCGCGCGGTTTTTCGCCCCTATCCGCAGTCTCGAGCAACTGGCCTTGCTCATCGGCCAGCCCGAATTCGCCGGGGCGCGCCGCTTCGTGCTGGGCGGCGGCTCCAACCTGCTCGTTGCGGGCGATTTTTCCGGCTTCGTCCTCCGCATGGAACTTCCAGGCAAACGCTGGCTTGGCGAAGACGCCGAATACACCTACCTTGCCGCCGCGGCCGGGGAAAACTGGTCGGATTTCGTGGCCTGGACGCTGGCTTCTGGCTGGCCGGGACTGGAAAACCTCATCGGCATTCCCGGCACGGTGGGCGCCGCGCCCATCCAGAACATCGGCGCGTATGGCGCGGAAGTCGGCGATTTCCTGCAACGGCTCACCGCGCTGGATTTGACGAGCGGCAAGGCGCTCCCCTTCGAGGCGCGCGCTTGCGCCCTGGGCTACCGCGACAGTCTGTTCAAACGAGAAGGCTGGCACCTTTGCGGCCGCTACGCCATTACCGAAGTCGTCTTTCGCCTGCCCAGGAACTGGCGCGCCCGCACGACCTACAGCGGGATTGCCGAAAACCTGGCGCGCGACGGCATACGGGAGCCGACGCCCGCGCAGATCGCGCACGCCGTCACCGCCCTGCGCGCGCAAAAGATTCCCGACCCGCGCCAGCTTCCCAACGCGGGCAGCTTTTTCCAGAATCCCAAGGTATCCGCCAAACTCGCCGCCGCCCTGCGGCACGCCCATCCACAGCTACCCTGTCATCCGCAGCCCGACGGCAGCGTCAAGCTCGCCGCCGCGTGGCTGATCGAACACGCGGGCTGGAAAGGCCGCAACCTGGGCGCGGCCGGAATGCACGAAAAACAGGCGCTCGTGCTGGTCAATCGCGGCGGCGCGAGCTACCAGGACGTGCAAAACCTCTCCCGCGCCGTGCGCGAAGCCGTATTCGCCCGCTTCGGCGTCCCCCTCACCCCCGAACCCGTCGTCCTGGCGGACGGAGGACAGAGGACGGAGGACTGAAGACAGAGGACAGAGCGCTCGCTCTGCTCGCTTTGTAGTCTGTATTCGGTAGTCCGTGGTCGCGTGTTGGACAGGATGCGCTCCGTAAGCGCCAACAGAGTACAGACGACAAAGGCGCGAAGCGCCGCCGCTTGCTGTCCCCTCTCCCCCAATTCTTTGGGGGAGAGGGTGCCCGGCAGGGCGGGAGAGGGGGCGGCACGGCGCGTTACCCTCTCTCCCGGCCTTCGGCTACCCTTGCAGGGTACAAGCCATTCCCGCAAGCGGGGGAGAGGACGGCAAGCGACAGCGCTTCGTCTGGAGAGGTTTCCCCTCCATTTTTAATTGCACCCTCCGTCTTCTGTCCTCTGCCCCCTGATTCTGGTAGTCTTGCGCTCCTTTCGCCCTGATTGGAAAACGCATCATGTCCATGCCCGCTGCCGCTTCTTTTGCCATGACGTATCGCAAGGATTATCTCCCGCCGCCCTGGCA
>JAITEO010000226.1 GCA_031281985.1 Zoogloeaceae bacterium
GAGGGCGCTTGCGCGGCGCAGTACATCTACAGGCTGTAGGCGGCAAAAAGTAAAAACCTACTTTTTGCCGGTTCAGTCAGCAAAAAAGGGCAGGCAAAGCCTGCCCTTTTTTGGGTAAAGACAAGGAAACCCACTACTTGTCTGCACGATCCCGTAGGGGCGCGCCGCGCGCGCCCGTTGGCCGTCACGCGGCAGAATGGGTTGCGGGCGCACGCAGTGCGCCCCTACGAGAACCCCAAGACCGCGCTGGTTTTGCGTTTTTTAACCGTTTTCCGGTGGTTGGGTCTCTGGCTCTTTGGGGTGTGGCAGGTCGTCGTCCATCAGGATGCGGAATCCCGGGCCTTCCAGATCGTCGAACTGTCCGCCCTTGAGCGAGCGCCAGAAAATCAGGGCGATGACGAAAACGAGCGCCACGGAAAAGGGGATGAGCAGGTAGAGACTTTCCATCAGAGTTCCTTTTTCTGGATGCGCAAGGCGTTCAGCACCACCAATAGCGAGCTTGCCGACATGCCGATGCCCGCCGCCCAGGGCGTGACGTGCCCGGCAATCGCCAGCGGCAGGGCGAGGAGATTGTAAAGGAAGGCCCAGGCGAGGTTCTGGCGGATGATGGCGAGCGTGAAACGGCTCCTGCGAAACCCGCTGGCCAGGCGTTCCAGGTTTTCGCAAAGCAGCACCAGATCCGCTTGGGTGCGCGCCAGTTGCGCGCCGGAACCCATCGCGATGGAAACCTGCGCCTGCGCCAGCACCGGCGCGTCATTCACGCCGTCGCCCACCATCGCCACCACCGCGCCCGCCGCCTGCAAGCGGCTTACCGCGTCCCGCTTCTCTTGCGGCGACATTTCGCCCCTTGCCACATCGATGCCCAATTGCGCCGCAACGCGCGCCACGACGGGCGCGGCGTCGCCGGACATCAGCAGGGTCTGGCGTCCAGCGGCCTGGAGACTGTGGATGAGGGCGGCGGCTTCGGGACGCAGGGCATCGCCCAGCCGGAAAAAAGCCAGTACGCCGCCTTTTTGTCCGTCCTGTCCGCCGCCTTCGCCCAGGGCGAGCACGGTGTCGCCCGCCGCCTGCCAGCCTTCCGGCCAGCGCGCTTCGCCGGTGTGGGCAAACACGTAGTCGGGACGGCCAATGTACAGTTCTCGTCCCGCGACATTGCCGCGCACGCCTTGCCCGGTTTCGGCGATGACGTTTTCTGCCGGAGGCGGCGCGTCGACAAGGCGCTCCCCGGCAGCCTGGCACAAGGCGCGCGCCAGCGGATGTTCGGACCAGGCTTCCAGGCTGGCGGCCAGCCGCAGGGCGGCTTTCTCGTCCGTCGTTGCTGTTGGCGAAATGTCCAGGAGGCGCAGTTTGCCGGTCGTCAATGTGCCGGTCTTGTCGAAGACGAAATGGGTGGCGCGCGCGAGGGTTTCCAGCGCGTGGCCGCGCGTCACCAGCAAGCCTTCCTTTGCCAGCGCGCCGGAAGCGACGGTCAGGGCAATCGGCGTTGCCAGCGCCAAGGCGCAGGGGCAGGTGACGACCAGCACGGAGACGGTAATCCACAGGGCGCGCTCGCCATCGACGCCATACCAGGCGATGGCGGTAAACAGGGCGACGGCCAGCAGCACCAGCACGAACCACTGCGCCACCTTGTCGGCCACGACGACGATGCCGGGTTTTTCGGCGGCGGCGCGTTCCATCAGGCGAATGATGGCCGAAAGCCGCGTCTGCTCGCCCACGGCGCCGACGCGCACCACGAGTGGACTTTCCATGTTGAGCGAGCCGCCCGTCACCGCATCGCCCGCCTGTTTCTTCACCGGCAGGCTCTCGCCGGTGAGGAGCGACTCGTCGGCATTGCTCGTGCCTTCCTCCACCGTGCCATCGCAGGGGATGATGTCGCCGGGGCGCACCAGCACGCGATCCCCGGCTTCCAGTTCGGAAACCATGATCTGTTCGGCTTCCCCGCCCGTTTTCGCTGTGCGCGACAAACGCTGGCAGAAGGCGGGCATGAGCTTTGCCAGCGCCTCGCCGACGCTGACCGCCTTTTGCCGCGCCGTCATCTCCAGATAGCGGCCGCCCAGCAAGAAGAACACGAACATGGCGACGGAATCGAAATAGACCTCGCCCGTGCGGGTCACGGTCGCCCACACCGAGGCCAGGAAGGCCGCGCCGACGCCCAGGGCTACCGGCACATCCATGCCCACGCGTCGGAATTTCACGTCCCGCCACGCGCCGCGAAAGAAAGGCGCGGCGGAATAACCCACCACGGGCAGGGTGAGGAGCAGGCTGGCCCAGCGAATCAGGGTTTCGATATCCGCCGTCATTTCGCCCGCGCCAGCCAGATAGACCGGGATGGCGTACATCATCACCTGCATCATGCCGAACCCCGCCACCCACACCCGCCACAACGCCTCGCGGCGCTCGCGGCGCGCCAGTTCCTCGTAACGCGAGGCGTCATACGGGTGGGCGCGATACCCTATGGCGGCGATGGCGGCAAGGATATCGGAAAGTTTTATGCGCGTCGTATCCCAGCGGACGCGGGCGCGGCGAGTGGCGTAGTTGACGTCGACGCCGGTCACGCCGGGCAGTTGCCCGATATGCCGCTCGTTCAGCCAGACGCAGGCGGCGCAGGTGATGCCTTCGAGCATCAGCGAGGCTTCGCGCTCGTGTTCGCCCAGATCGCGCACGAAACTTTTCTGGAATTCGACGTGATCGAACAGCGCCAGTTGTTCGAGTATGGCGGGCATGGCTTCGCGCGGCGATTCCGGCAGGGCGTCGCGGCTGGCGTAGTAATCGGCAAGTCCGTTGGCGACGATGGCCTCGGCCACCGCCTGGCAACCGGCGCAGCACAGGGCGCGGGGTTCGCCGGCGATGTCGACGGAAAACTCCGCGCCTTCGGGAATATCCAGTCCGCAGTGATAACAGCGCGCCTCCGCCGCGGACGGTACGGACGCAAGAGCGGGCGCAAGGCTCATGAGAATTTCAGGATCACCACGGAGATGTTGTCGCCCTTGCGCTCGCCGCGCGCGCGCGCCAGACGGATGAGCTGGGTGGCGACTTCGCGCGCGCTGCCCGTCATCATGATCGCGCCCAGTTCGTAATCGTCGAAATAGCCCCACAGGCCATCGGAACAGAGCAGGAAACTATCGCCCGCCTGCACGTCGTCCAGCGAGCCGAAATCCACCCGCGGCGCTTCGTGTCCGCCCAGGGAGGTGAGCAGGATGTTGCGGTTGGGATGCGTCTCGGCTTCTTCCGGCGTAATCTTGCCCGATTGGATCAAGTGCTCCACATAGGAATGATCCGTGGTGCGCACCCGCAGATGCAGGCCGCGAAAAACATACAGGCGGCTATCGCCGCAATGCGCCCACAGTACCGAGTTGTGCGGACACAACATCAGGAGCACCGCCGTGCTGTGCGGGTCTTTTTCATTGATGAAGCGGGAAGCCTTGATCATGGTATGCACTTCGTTCAGGCTTTCCGTCACGAAGAGGCGCGGGTCTTCTTCCTCGCTCCATCGCTGGAAGTTGCTGGCGAGCGTATGAATCACCTGTTCCGCCGCCAGCGCGCCGCCCGTATGCCCGCCCATGCCGTCCGCCACCGCCGCCAGCACTACGCCAGGGATGCGCTGGTGCGCGATCAGCGTCAGCCGGTCCTGTTGTTCCTTGCGATCTCCTTGATGTTGCGCGACACACGCGTCGAGTTTCAGACTCATCAATTCTCCCGGCAATTGGTTATCCATGCGAACACGGTTCGCAAACCGCGACAGTATACCGCCCTTGTGCAATGTATAGTCCATCGTGCGGGCGCGAGAAGGGACGGCAAGCGGCGGCGGTTCCGTTTTCTGGAACAACAAAACAAGTGGAAAGTCCGCCTGGACTATGGACGGCGTGGTTTATCATGATGCCTTGCTCCCACGGCAAGGCAATCTTTGGACATGGGCGACACGACATCCCCCTCCCCGAAGGCAAGGAAAATCTATCCCGCCATCATCACGGCGGCGGTTTTCGTCTTTTTTTGTTCCCAGCGGGAAGGGGGAATTCCTGCGCGTCTCCTCACCATTCCGTTTTCGATCTGGGCATTATGCGAGATCGTATATGCCGTCCGGTATGCCGAAGACCGGAAGCACCGCCTGCTGCGTGTCGGCGTCTGGTTCCTGGCCTTCGCGCTCGTCATCGGGATGCATGCGCTTCGAGACAGCGCCGTGCGCCAGGAGGCGGATGCCATGGTCGCGAAGATACAGGCGTACCAGGAAGAACACGGGGGCTGCCCGCCCACCCTGGAAGCCATCCAGGAAAGCAAGGAAAGCATCCGGGAGAAGCTGGGCCGCGGCGGGTTCTACGCCTGCCAGGAAGGCTTTTTTCGCCTCACCTATACCGTGCCCTCCAGTGGTTTCGATCGCTACTACTACGATTCCGAGCGCAAGAACTGGAATTTCGTGCCGGATTGAGGAAGCCTCAAGATTATGGACGGCGTGGTTTATCCTGATGCCTGGGAGGCGTCAAAAAATGAACCCCCATTTTTTGCCGGTTTGTCTTCGTGTAACCCCAACGAAAACCCGTCCGGCCTTGGGGCTGCGTTGCCTATCGCTCCCACGACAAGGTAATCTTTGAACATGAACGACACGACATCCCCTTCCCCGAAGGCAAGGAAAATCTATCACGCCATCATTGCAGCGGCGGTTTTCGTCTTTTTTTGTTCCCAGCGGGCAGGAGGAATACTTGCGTTTTTCCTCGCCATTCCGTT
>JAITEO010000342.1 GCA_031281985.1 Zoogloeaceae bacterium
AGCCAGGCTTTGCCTGGTTTCAAACCCCAAGATAAACCGGCAAAAAGTGGGTTTTCACTTTTTGACGTTTCCCTTATGTAGGTTTTTACTTTTTGACGTTTTCCGCAGTGCGTTTGCTTCTTTTGGGGTTGCGGGTTTCCTTTGGGGCCGGGGTCGCGCGCATCTTGGCCTGGGCTTTTTCGTAGAGCGGCATCACCTTGGGCAATTGCGCTTCGATGTTCTGGATGCGGTCGGCGTTGGAGGGGTGGGTGGAAATCCAGGAAAGCGAGAAGGCGGATTTGCTGGCGGCTTCCATTTTTTGCCACAGGCTGACGCCGGCGCGCGGGTCGTAACCAGCGCGCGCCGCCAGGTCAAGCCCCACCAGATCGGCTTCGTTTTCATCGTTGCGGGAAAATTTCAGGGTGAGCAGATTGCCCGCAAAATCGAAGGCGCTGGCATATTTGCCGCCGCTGACCAGGATGCCCAACAGGCTCGTGCCCAGGGAAGTGGCCTTGCTCTTGGCGATCTGGGCGCGCGCATGCTCGCGCAGGGCGTGCGCCATTTCGTGTCCCATGACGATGGCCAGTTCATCGTCCGTGGCTTTCAGGGTATCGACCAGACCCGTATAAAAGGCGATTTTCCCGCCGGGCATGCAAAAGGCGTTGATCTCCTTGGAATCGATCAGGTTCACTTCCCATTTCCACTCGTCGATGTCCGGATTGAAGCGTTTGGCAAAGGGGATGATGCGTTGGGCAATGGTGTTGAGGCGGCGCGCCCGCGGGTCATTGGCGGGGACGAGCGTATCCTTTTCCTTGGCTTTCCTGAGCAACGCCTGATAATCGGACGCGGCCTGGTTTTCCAGCGCCTTGGCGGAGACCAGGCCGCGCATGGCGGACATTTCGCCAACCTCCACGCCCCGGTCTTCCTCCGCCTCCGTTTGCTGTGGCTGCTCGCTCTTGCCTTGCGGCGCCTCGCCCGCATCGGGGCGCGTTTCCAGCAGCGTGCAGCCGGAAAGCGCGAAGAACGCGCACAAGACGAGAAGGCGCGTGCAAGACAGGAAGGTGTGCGCGGACATGGCTCAATACTCCTGATCGTCCGTCCACATTTCCGGCGTGAAGCGCACCACCCGGTTGCGTCCGGTCTGTTTGGCGCGATAGAGCGCCACATCGGCAAACTTGACCGCCTGCCAGAAGGTGCTGCTGTCCGCCGGATAGTCGGAAAGGCCGATGGAAATGGTCTTCTGCAACATGGTGCCGCCCACATTGACGCGCAGCTTTTCCACCGCGCGGCGGATGTTTTCCGCCACCTGATCGGCATCCGGCTCGGCGGCATCCTGGAGCACGATCAGGAATTCCTCGCCGCCATAGCGAATCACCATGTCGGAGGAACGCACGGATTGCTTCAGCACCTGCGACAGCGCCTTCAGCACGGCATCGCCAGCGTCGTGTCCGTGGTCGTCATTCACCATCTTGAAGTAGTCGAGATCGAGCATCATGATCGCCAGGTGAATCTGCTGGCGGCGCACGTTGGCGAGCAGGGTTTCCACGTATTCCTCGAGATAGCGGCGATTGTTCAGTCCCGTCATCGGGTCGCGCAGCGAGGATTCCTTCAGGGTTTCGGTGAGCCGCCGCGCTTCCAGCACCGGCGCGGCTTCGCGCAGATAGACGTTGATATAGGGCAGGGCGGTGCGCACCCGATCCTGCTCCTCGCGTTTCACCACCAGTTGCACGATGCTGCCGACCGTGCCGGACTGGATGACGGGAAAACACATGTAGCCGTATTCCGGGTTCGCGCCGCCCGCCGGCGGGTTGAAGGCATAGCAGATGTCGGTCTGGATGAAGCCATCCACCAGATGCCCGGTGCGCCGGACGCGGCAGGTTTCGGGTCGTTCGAGGATCTGCGGGTTGCACCAGTGGCAGGCGGCGGAAAGGGTGCCATCGACGATGACGCTGACCATCTCGTTCTTGTTCTGCGATACCTCGTAAATGGAAAACTCATGCAGATTGAACTCGTCTTGCAAAGTGGTGGAAAGCCGCTGGTAGATTTCCACCTTGGCCTCGTCCTCCTCGATTGCCTGCTTGAAGTGCGAAGCGCGCGCCAGGCCATCCACCATGTCGATGGTGGTAGACAACAGGTTTTCGTCCGCATTGGGCTTGCGTCCGGTAAGGAGCGCCACCTGCCCGCTGATGTAGCCCAGTCCCTCGTTGAGAAAATGCATCAGGCGGCTCATTTCCGAGGCGATCTGGCCAATTTCGTCGTTGGTCTGCCGGACGATGGCGCCCCGGAAATCGCCATTGATCGCCCGCCGCACCACCTCTTCTACATCCTTGGCCGTGCGGGAAACCGGACGCAGGATGCGGTGGAGGAAGATGAACAGCGAAGAAGTAAACAAGGCCACCGTGAGCACGATGCCGCCCACGGTGAGCAGGGCTTGCTGGCGCAGTTCCTTGATGGAAACCGTCATGCTCACCGCGCCCAATACCGAGCCTTCGCGCACGTTGTGGCATTGCAGGCAGTTGGGCGTGCCGCGCGAATCCGCAATATAGGGAATGGTGCTGCGAAACAGGATGTCGTCATTTTGCTCGATCACCTGGAACTCATGCTGTCCGCTTTCCATCACCTTTTTTTCGATGTCGTCGAGCGGCATGTCCCCGATGCTGCCGGGGCCAAACTGGTCGGTCACCAGACGCGAGCGCACCACATGCACGGAAAGCAGCCCCTGGACTTCGGTAATGCGCCGCAGGAAGGATTCCTGCTGCTCGATGGAATTGTTGATCATGGCATCCGTGAGATGCACGCGGATGATCTCGGAAGCCGTGCGGACGTGCGAGGTCGTCAGGTTGATGGAAAAGCTGTTGAAGGCGTAAAGGCTGATCCCGGCAACGACGACAACCAGCGCGACGGCAATGGCTGCGAAAAACAGGGAAATCTTTGTATTGAGACGCATGGCCCCGGCACCCGATTTGTAGATATCGCGCGATTTTGCCATTGAACGCGACAGGAGGAAAGCCGAACGTCTCCAAATGTGGTGCGCGCGTAACAAAATCCTTGCTTTTCGCCCTCGCGGCGAATCTCGTGCGATGATGGTCTGTAGTAGAATTCACGTGCCCGCGCCCTATACACAAGACGATAGGATTATCTCCCATGCCCGAATTCCATGCCCTGACCGCCCTCTCTCCCCTGGATGGCCGTTATGCCGACAAACTGGACGCGTTGCGTCCGTATTTTTCCGAATACGCCCTGATTCGCCGCCGCCTGCAGGTGGAAATCGAATGGCTGAAGGCGCTGGCAAACGAAAGTCATTTTGCCGAAATCCCCGCCTTCTCGAGCGCCGCCACGCGGGAACTGGATGCGCTGGTAGCCTGCTTCGGCCCCGAACAGGCCGCCGAGGTCAAGGCCATCGAGGCCGTCACCAATCACGACGTCAAGGCGCTGGAATACTGGATCCGCGAAAAGACGCGCGACAACGCCGAATTTTCCAGGGCGGGCGAATTCATCCATTTTGCCTGCACCTCGGAAGACATCAACAACCTTTCCTGCGCCCTGATGCTGCACGCCGCGCGCGGCAAGGCGCTGCTGCCGCTCTTGTCCGACATCATCTCCCGCCTGCGCAGCCTCGCGCACGAACTGGCCGAAACGCCCATGATGTGCCGTACCCACGGGCAACCCGCCACGCCCTCCACCATGGGCAAGGAACTGGCCAATGTCGCCTACCGCCTGGAGCGCGCCTACGCCAACATCGCCGCCATCAGCCTCACCGGGAAAATCAACGGCGCGGTCGGCAACTACAACGCCCATCTTGCCGCCTATCCCGACTTCGATTGGGAAGCCTTCGCCCGCCGTTTCGTCGAATGCCTGGGACTGGAATTCAACCCCTACACCATCCAGATTGAACCGCACGACACCTTCGCGGAACTCTTCGACGCCTTCGCCCGCGCCAATACCATCCTGCTGGATTTGGATCGCGACCTCTGGGGATACATCGCCATCGGCTACTTCCGGCAAAAGATGAAGGAAGGCGAAGTCGGCTCTTCCACCATGCCGCACAAGGTCAATCCCATCGACTTCGAGAATTCCGAGGGCAATCTGGGACTTGCCAACGCCCTTTTGCGCCACATGGCCGAAAAGCTGCCCATTTCCCGCTGGCAACGCGATCTCACCGATTCCACCGTGCTGCGCAACATGGGCGTCGCGCTGGGCTACACCCTGCTTGGCTACACATCGCTCCTGCGCGGCCTCGACAAGCTGGAAGCCGACGCGCGCGCCATGCTCGCCGACCTCGAAGCCAACTGGCCGCTGCTCGCGGAACCCGTCCAGACCGTCATGCGCCGCTACGGCATCGACAAACCCTACGAAAAACTCAAGGACTTCACCCGCGGCAAGGCCATCAGCAAAAAAGACATGCAGGCATTCATCCAGAGCCTGGACATCCCCGACGCCGCCAAGAAACGGCTCCTGAAACTCACCCCGCAAAACTACCTCGGCAAAGCCGCCGAACTTGCCAGGCGCATATAAAAAGCGGCAAAAAGTAACCTTGCTGGTTTCCCAAGGCTGGCATAGCCTGGGCGTGTCCGGGGCGCGCGGTTTTGTACGGCTTTGCCGCATCTGGCTTCGCCAGACCAGCCTGTGGCCTTGCCCCCCCTGGGATT
>JAITEO010000016.1 GCA_031281985.1 Zoogloeaceae bacterium
CTCCTGCGCTAGAAAACTTTGCGGCATGCTCATCGCCTAAAGGTTCTATCAAGAATGAAACCCTACACTAGTTTTGCGTAGCAAAATGCGGCTTTGCCGCACAAAAAGTGGTTTCTTACTTTTTGACGTCTCCTCACTCTGGGCGGATGGCTTCCCGGATGCTGGCGGCGGAGAGGTCGGGGGCGAGTTTTTCGATGAAGGCGTAGGTGTAATCCCGTAGCCATGCGCCTTTGCGCACGGCGATGAGGGTGGTGTTCTGTGAAAACAGCGTGTCGGATTTCAGGAGCAGCAGATCGCGATCCTGCGCCGGATCGAAGGCCATGCTGGCGATGAGTCCCACGCCCAGTCCCAGGGCGACGTAGGTCTTGATGACATCGGCGTCGATGGCGGAAAGCACGATGTCGGGCGCAAGTCCCGCCTGGCTGAAGGATTCGTCGATGTGCGAACGGCCGGTCAATCCGGCGTGATAGGTGATGATCGGGTATTGCGCGATGGCTTCCAGGCTCAGTTTGCCCTTGGCATGGACTTGGGCGAGCGGGTGATTCTGCGGCACGATGACGGCATGACGCCAGTGATAGTAGGGAAAGGTTGCCAGTTTTTCCTCGCCGGACAGTCCTTCGGTGGCGATGCCGACATCGGCTTCGCCCACGGAGAGCATGTCGGCGATTTCCTTGGGACTGCCCTGGTAGAGCGCCAGATGCACGCGCGGATAGGTTTCCTTGAACCACTTGATGACGCCGGGCAGGGCGTAACGCGCTTGGGTGTGGGTGGTGGCCAGCACGAAATTGCCGCTTTCGCGGTTGGAAAACTGGTCGGCGATGTGGCGCAGGTTCTGGGTGTCGATGAGGATGCGCTCCACCACGCCGGAAAGCTCCTGCCCCGGCTCGGTCAATCCCAGCAGGCGCTTGCCGCGCCGGGTGAAGATTTCCACGCCCAACTCGTCCTCCAGATCCTTGATGTGCTTGGAAACGCCGGGTTGCGAGGTAAACAACGCGCCTGCGACATCGGTAAGATTGAAGTTCTGGCGTATCGTTTCCCGAATGATACGCAACTGCTGGAAATTCATGCTGCCCCCCCATTTTTTTATGGACGCAAAAAAGTTTATTCAGGCGCGTTTAAAATAAAAAATAATAAATAAATTGTTATTTATTCCTATATGTTATAAAACGGTGTGCCGGGGTGGATGGGGTTGTTCATGTCTCCTTGGGGAGATGTGGCTGTGTTCTGGGCGCTTTGGGCGCTATGCGTCGTCTGGCGCGGATTTCGTGCTGGTTGTGCGCGTTACGCCGTGGATGGATTTTGTGGGCGAGTGTTTGGCGCGTTATCAGAAAATCTGGAAAAAATATTGAAAAATACTACTGTTTCTCTGGCGCGGATTGGGGTAGTATCGCCGCTGACCATGCGCTCTCGCGCCTTGGTCGTTTCGGGGAAGCGGATGCTTCCCGAAAAACAGGCTTGTTTCTCTTTTTTCAAATTTGAAGGGGGTTACGCGAAGTGAATAAATCGGAATTGATTGATGCCATTGCTGCCGAAGCCAAGCTTTCCAAGGCCGCCGCTGGCGGCGCGCTGGATGCGACCATCAAGGCGGTGACGGGCGCGCTGAAGAAGGGCGATCGTCTCTCCTTGGTCGGCTTTGGTTCTTTCTGGGTGGGCGACCGCGCCGCGCGCACGGGACGCAATCCGCAAACGGGCAAGCCGCTGAAGATCAAGGCGACCAGGGTACCCAAATTCACGCCTGGCAAGGCGCTGAAAGAAGCGGTCAACAGCAAGAAGAAGTAACAAAATTTTGCGAACGCATTCTCGTTTCGCGCATAAAACCCGGCGCAAAGCCGGGTTTTTTTATCGTCGCGCACTGGATTGGAATCTTCGCCGGAAAAATCGGCGCGCGGACGCAAAGCTCCTTGCGCCAGAACCGCAACCCCGAAGAACCGCCGCCGCAAGCCACCGCTTTTTTCCAAGGGCGAGGCTTGCGAAACTTTCTCTTCTCCGAATGGTAGAATCATCCGCTTTTTCGTTGCGGCGGCGCCGCATTTTTGAACGGACGGCATGAAGCATATCCGAAATTTTTCCATCATCGCGCACATCGACCACGGCAAATCGACGTTGGCGGATCGCATCATCCATCATTGCGGCGGGCTTTCCGAGCGCGAGATGGAGGCGCAGGTGCTGGATTCCATGGACATCGAGCGCGAGCGCGGCATCACCATCAAGGCGCAGACGGCGGCGCTGGAGTACCATGCGCGCGACGGCGGGGTCTATAACCTGAATCTCATCGACACGCCGGGACATGTGGATTTTTCCTACGAGGTCTCGCGTTCGCTCTCCGCCTGCGAAGGGGCGCTGCTCGTGGTGGACGCCTCCCAGGGCGTGGAAGCGCAGACGGTGGCCAATTGCTATACCGCCATCGAGCTGAATGTCGAGGTGTTGCCGGTACTGAACAAGATCGACCTGCCTTCCGCCGACCCGGACAACGCCCGCCAGGAAATCGAGGATGTGATCGGCATCGACGCGACGGACGCGGTGCTGGTTTCCGCCAAGACCGGCCTGGGCGTCACGGACATCCTGGAAGCGGTGGTGGCGCGCATTCCGCCGCCCAGGGGCGTGGCGGACGCGGCGTTGAAGGCGTTGATCATCGATTCCTGGTTCGACAATTAT
>JAITEO010000238.1 GCA_031281985.1 Zoogloeaceae bacterium
CGTTGCAAGCGCCAGGAATGCTCGCCGAGGGCGCATCGCCCAACCGATCCGCCAGCTTGACCAAGCGCTTGGTCAGGCGAGCATCACCCATCTTTGCCCCGCCAAATTCGTCCATTGCCCAGCTTCCTTCGTTGTCCATGATGATGCCTTGATAGAGGAAAGGGCAGGGAGCAAGCACAAAGTGTACCAGGATGGAAGGAAGGGGGATTCGGGGGTGGGAGCAACGAGCAGAAAGATGACGAGAGAATTGTGTGGAATGGAATGGGCTTTGCGTTGCCCTTTTTTGTTGACTAACCCGGCAAAAAGTGAGGTTTCACTTTTTGCCGTTTACTACGAACCGATCGTCATTTCGGAAATCAGCCATGAGCCGGTTTGGCGGGGGGAGCGGGTGTCGATGTCGTTGCCGATGGCCTGGAGGTTCCGGAACATGTCGCGCAGGTTGCCGGCGATGGTGATTTCCTCGACTGGGTGGGCGATTTCGCCGTCTTCTATCCAGAAGCCTGCCGCGCCGCGGGAGTAGTCGCCGGTCACGTAGTTGATGCCGTGTCCCAGCAGTTCGGTTGCCAAGAGGCCGCGTCCCATCTGGCGCAGCAGGGACTTCAGATCCTGCGCGCCGGGGCGCAGGAAGAGGTTGTGGTTGCCGCCCGCGTTGGCGGTCGTTTTCAGGTTCAGTTTGCGGGCGGAATAGACGTTCAGGAAGTAGCCTTGCAGGATGCCGTTTTGCACGACTTCGCGTTCGCGGGTGCGCACGCCTTCGTTGTCGAAGTTCGCGCTGGCCAGGGCGGTGGGCAGGTGCGGGCGCTCGCTCAGGGTGAAGAAGTCGGGGAAGATCGTCTTGCCCAGTTGGTCGATCAGGAAGCTGGCCTTGTGGTACAGGGGGCTGCCGGAGGCGGCATGTACGAAATGCCCCAGCAATCCGGAGGCCAGGGGCGCTTCAAAGAGCACGGGAAAGCTGCCCGCCGCGATTTTCTTCGCGCCCAGGCGCGCCACGGCGCGGCGCGCGGCCTGTTGTCCGATGGCCTCCGGGGTTTCCAGCGCGTCGGGTTTGCGGTGCGTGCTGTACCAGTAGTCGCGCTGCATCCGTTCGCCTTTTCCCGCGATGACGGAGCAGGAAAGGTAGTGGCGTGAGGAAGGGTAGCCGCCCAGGAAGCCTTGCGAATTGGCGAGGACGAATTGTCCCTGCTGGCTGGAAAGGCTGCCGCCTTCGGAATTCTGGATGCGTTTGTCGGCGGCGAAGGCGGCTTCCTCGCAGCGGCGCGCCAGGACGATGGCTTCTTCCGTCGTCAGGTTCCAGGGGTGGAAGAGATCGAGATCGGGGAATTCGCCCGTGGCCAGTTCTTCTTTTTCCGGCAATCCCGCGCAGGGGTCTTCGGCGGTGAAGCGGGCGATGGACAGGGCGGCTTCCACGGTCTCGCGCAGCGCGCGGGCGGAAAAATCCGAGGTGCTGGCGCAGCCCCAGCGTTGCCCCAGATAGATGCCCACGCTCAATCCCTTGTCGCGGTTGTATTCGATGGTATCCACTTCGCCACGACGCACCGTGACCGAAAGTCCGCAGCTTTCGGAAACCTCCACCTCCGCGGCGCTCGCGCCCTTTGCCCGCGCATGGCCAAGCGCGTCGTCGGCAAGCTGTTGCAGGACGCCAGAAGAAAAGGCCAGGGAAGAAGAAGGAGAAATCATGATTGCCGCCGGGGAAAGCAAAAGGCGGCTATCATAGCAGGGTTTCAGGGGGGCAGAGGACTCAGAGGACAGAAGACAGAGGACAGAGGACGGAGGACAGAGGACGGAGCGCGGCCTTGCTCCCTCCCCTGAGAAGGGGAGGGCAGGGGAGGGGTTTGTGGCGATGGGGCAGGCGCCAAGGTTCGATGCAAGCCGAACCGTCGCAAACCCCCCTCAATCCCCCCTTGTCAGGGGGGAAGAAGAGCGCGCCGCTGCTTTTTTGCCGCACCTACGACACCACGAAAGCGCATCATGACACGAGCACGAACAAAACCAAAATCCGGCACGGCAATACAGAATACCGCCCACAAAGCGAGCGCGGCGAGCGTTCTGTCTTCTGAACGATCATGCTGAGTTATCGTCACGCCTTTCACGCGGGGAATCATGCGGATGTCTTGAAGCATCTGGTGTTGATCGAGATGTTGCGTTATTTGACGCAGAAGTCCGCGCCGTTGATGGTCATCGATACGCATGCGGGCGCGGGGTGTTATCGTCTTGCCAGCCGCGAGGCGCAAAAGCTGTGTGAGTACCAAGAGGGCATTGGCCGCATCTGGCAGGCGGAGGATGCGCCGGTTGCGGTTGCGCAATATCTTGCCGCCGTGCGGGAACTCAATCCCACGGGCGAGCTTGCGCAGTACCCTGGTTCGCCGTGGCTGGCGCGGCGGTTTTTGCGTCCTGCCGATCCGTTGCGGCTTTTCGAGTTGCATGGCAACGAGGCGCGCGCGCTGTCCCAGACGTTCGCGGGCGCGGGGCGCGCCGTGCGCGTCGTTGAGGGCGATGGCCTGGCCTTGCTGAAATCCCTGTTGCCGCCGCCGGGACGGCGGGCGCTGACGTTCATCGATCCGTCCTACGAAACCCGGCACGATTACAGCGCCGTCATTGCCGCCCTGAAGGATGCCGGAAAGCGTTTCGCCACGGGAACCTACGCGCTGTGGTATCCCGTGCTTGCCCGTCTCGAATCCCGCCAGTTGCCCGAACGCGTACAACGCCTGTCCGCCAACTGGCTGCACGTCCGCCTCTTGGTGCGCGCGCCGTCTTCCGATGGCATCGGCATGTCCGGCAGCGGACTCATCGTCTTCAATCCGCCCTGGACCCTGGCGGACACCCTGCGCCAAACCCTCCCCTGGCTCACGCAGCGGCTGGCGCAGGACGAACGGGCGGAATGGAGGCTGGAGACAGGGGAGAAGAGAACGGAGGATTGAGCGGGCGCGTGGTTTCGCAGGGGCGGCAACCTGCCGCCCGCAGGCCGTGCAGGCGGCGCGTTGCGGTTTCCCGTGCCGCGCCCGCGTGGCTCAAAGCAATTTTCGCGTCGCCTTGCGCACGGCGGCGTCCGGGTCATTGGCCAGTGTCGCCAGCAGCGCATGCGGCAGGTTGGGGTTTTCCGCGGCGTCCTCACGCACCCGCGCGTCTTCATCTTCCGCCAGGAGGCGCAGCGCCTCCGACGG
>JAITEO010000207.1 GCA_031281985.1 Zoogloeaceae bacterium
ACTCATGTAGGCCTCCCCTTCGGCGGGTTGATAAGGCACGAAATTGCGGTTGAGCAGTTCTTCGGTCATATGGAGCCGTCCCTGATAAAACGAAAAGGTGAGCTTAATACCAGAAACGCTGCCATGCCGCAAGAAAATCATCATTCGCGGGGGCGATAAAAGTGGCGAAAAACTTGTGCGCTCACATTCAATCTTGCAGGAAGCCTGCAGCGGCAGGATTCATCGGAAAAGCACTGTGTCTGTCCAGGTCACGTGGCGAATTGCCACGGAGAAAGTCCATCTATTCCGGCTGCTTGCGCCATTTCTCGTTGCTGGAGTTTCCGCTATTTCCGCTGTCTCTCTGTTCGTCCTCGTCATGCGGCATGATGGATTGCGCCAGTTCGAAGTTCGTTTTGGGCGGTTGGTCGTTCAGCACGGCTTCGGCAATGATGCTTTCGTCAAACCCCATGCGCCTCATCCGCTGACGCACGCGCTGGGTCAGTGGATTGCCCAGCATGTTCAGGGCCACACGCAAATCCGTTGGAATGGAAGACCCAGGCGGCGGTGCGCCCAGTGGCACGCGCAGCAAATCATGCTCGACGCGCGGATTGGGCCGCCCAGCCAGTTTGCGCAGGCGCAGGATGACCGCCAACGCGATCGGCAGACCGAGGAACGGGCCTTGCGGCGCGTACAGTGTGTGTTCGTCACAGGCGGTCTCCAGCATGGGTTTTATCCGCGGCGCGGACTCGCTTTTCCAGGCATCGTTTTCCAGCAGCGCTTCAAGGCGGGGACGACGGGCGAATGGCTCGCGTTCCGGTAATTCCAGATTCAGGTGGCGCGCGAGCAGGCGAAACAGGAACCAGACTTCCGGGCGCAGCACGCAGCCATAATGATCCGGGTCGCGCCACAGCGCGAGCAAAAGACGCGCAAGCGTCAGCGCATGGGTATCCGCGCCAGTAAGCAGCCCCAGGGCGACATACTGGATTTCGTCCGGGTGGATGGTCAAGCGCATTCCTGATTTGCCGCGCAGCTGTTCCAGCATCATGCTGTGCATCCTGACCATCATGGCCGTGACGCGCGCGGAAAAGGCCTGCCGGATCAGACCGTGCGGCAGGTGTCTTCCCTGCGCGCGTAGGGTTTCCGCCTTTCGCAGCAGCAGCTCCGCATAGGTGGAAAGCCAGTCGCAACGCCCGTATTCCCATTCCATCAATGGCGGCTGAACCTTGGTATCTGACGGTGGTTCGCCATGATCGGCATAGTCCGCCAGCAATTCGGTTGCCCGGGCAAACAGCGCGGCGTCATCCCTGCGTTCACCCGCTGCCAGCGTTCGCCAGAGCATCGGCCAACGTTCGCGCAACGTACCTTCGAACGCCCTGTCCCACGACGCGCGGAACGTTGCTGGCCAGGCATTGGCAGGTATCACCATCACGTGACCGGGACAGGCGTCACTTGCCAGAAGCGGCAGCACATTGCCTGCCAAATAACCATGCGGCAGGTATTTGCGCATCACCCACAGCGTGGAGATGCGCAAGCCATCCGGCAACCGCTCGGGTAGCCCCGGAGCGGGCACGAGCGAGGCGGGCACCGGCCAGCCGAAGGCGCGCACGGTTTCAGCATTCAGATAGTCCGCGCATTTCTTCAGGGCATCGTCGGCCTGTGGCGGCAGTTGTTTGCGCAACGCGAACAAGGCTTGAGCGACCGGAGCCAGCACGTCAGGCGGCACACTGCCGTCGATGCTGTAGACGACTTCAGCGGGAAGATCATCCGTGCCGGATGCGAACAGGTTGTTGTTGGCCTGGATCAGTGCGCCCCAGACTACCCGTCCTTCGCGCAGCAGGGTAGGAAAGTCGTGGATGGAAGCATTCAGCGGATCCTTGGTAAGTCCCAGGGACTCGGCCTTTCGGAGATGGTGCACTTCGGCCTCGGCATCGGGTAGCTCGCGCCGCCAGGCTGCGGCGTCGAAATCGTCGAGGGAGAAGACTTTCGCATGTGCCGCTTCAGTTTCCGGCGTTGCGCCTTCCCAGGGCAGTGGCGGCAGCGCGGCGCGGCGGGCGGCGAGATGCAGTTTGTCATCCTCGTGGACGTAATGGGTTTGCCAAAGGCCATCCACGATCTCTTCCGTCTGCTCGCCGTGGGCAAGGTTGAGCTTGCTGGTGGCGTTTACACGCGAGAACAGGCCTGTGCGCAAGCGTTCCCTGGCGGGTTCGTCGCCTGAAAATTCCAGCAGGCGAAAGTCGTGCAGAACAAGTTGGTGATCATCCGCGGCAGGCCAGTAGGGCAAGGCGAGCGAAGCGCGGAGCGGTGTCGCGCCCAAGTGGCAAATCCCATCCAGGATCAGTGCGTCGCTGCGGAACCGGGGCAAACCGATGAAGCCATCGTAGGCAAGCGCCTGCGCGACGATGCCTTCTTCCGGGTTGTTCATGCGGTAATGTGCGCTCTTGATGCCATCATCGGCGTCGTACATCAGGCTGGTGATCAGCATCCGGCCATCGGCCTGCTGTTGCAACAACTGCGGCGCGAAGGAGACGGAACCGGCAGCCAGATGCACCTGGATGCACAGGCGCACCGAATCGCCCAGGGCCAGGCCGAGCCGCCACGCGGGATCGTTTTCTTCCGGTACCGCCACCTCCTGACCGGGGTCGGAGAGCACGGGCACGCCAATGGCGCGACGCATGATGGCGTCTGTTCCGGCCATGACGCTACCCGGCTGATCGTTGAACAATGCGGCGCACAGATAGCTCAGTGGAAACAGCAGCCCTTCGCCTTCAATTTCGCAGACGAGTGCGGTGGAAAAACTTTCCGGAAAGTTCAGCGCAATGTCTTGCTCGGCGCGCAGCACCTGAAATCCTGCATAGTCGGTCCAGCGTGCCGGCGCGCTGCGATAACGGGCTGCCGCCTCACAGACCATGAAGGCCAGCAGGAAGAGAAAAGCGCGGTTTCTCGGTACAGCGAGAAAATCGTCCGGCTTCGGCTTGTTGAGTTCGCTGCGCAGTTGCGCCAGCAGGCGATCCACGCGGACGATGGCTTCGGGAGTGTAATCAAAGGCCAGTTGCCTGAGCGCCTTGGTAAAGGCTGGCGGTTCGGGCAAGGCTTTGCCCGCGTGAAAGCGCGCCAACAGCGCGTGGATGTAGGCCGTGTGGTCATGCGAGTTCATTTTTGGGCATGATGGCTGATTTTCGACATTGCCATTATCCTTCTTTTGTCATCGCACCCGGAGGAATGACATGGAAAAAGGTGCAATTTTGTAACAAGAGCCGTTTGGATTGCCACAGGACTCTCGGCCCTGGGGGCAATTAAAAGTGGAGGAAAATCCTTTTCAGACGAAACACAACTGCCTGCCGTCCCCT
>JAITEO010000217.1 GCA_031281985.1 Zoogloeaceae bacterium
CATACGCCGTTGCGTCTTTCAATAACGAATACTTCGCTGCCAACGAAAAGGACAGCGAAACCGATGCCGCGCTCCAGGCGAATGCGCAGGAAACGGAAGCGGAAAATCTCGCGCCGCCCGTAGCCCCCCAAAAAAGCGGCGAAGTTCCATCGCGCCGGGTGGCGCTTGCGCCGCCTTCGCTGCCCGCCGGGCAAACCGCGTCCGACCTCCCGGAAGAATCCCCCGCAGCGCAGCGCGACGAGGCCGAAGAAGGCGCTAAGCCTGCCCGCGTGGGCGCGGTGCTGGAGAAGGCGGACAGCGTTCTTTTCGTCGGCGATTCCCTGATGCAGGGGGTCGCGCC
Organism: Zoogloeaceae bacterium; assembly: GCA_031281985.1. Classification (GTDB taxonomy): domain Bacteria; phylum Pseudomonadota; class Gammaproteobacteria; order Burkholderiales; family Rhodocyclaceae; genus Azovibrio. Next base: position 341 of record JAITEO010000217.1, read on the forward strand.
GCATGTCCATCTGAGCCTTTTCAAACGCTACACGATTCACGGCATCAATCTCAGCAAGCAATCCACCGGCCTTGCCTATCCGGATTTCTTCAACTGGCCGGAGCAAATCCGGAAGACTTTTCAAGCGACGCCCGGAATCAAACTGATGATCGTATTTCTCGGCCCCAACGACCCCTGGGATTTTCCCTACCTGAAGGGCCAGCCCTACCTGAAATTCAAATCGGAAGACTGGGAGAACGTGTATCGCGCCCGCATCCGGGAAGTCATCGAAATCGCGCGCGAAAACGACGCCAGGGTATTCTGGCTGGAAGTTCCGTGCATGCGCAAAAGGGAACTGGATGCGAGCATGACCTATCTGAACCGCCTGTTTGCCGAAGAAGTAAAAAAGAGCGGCGAACTCTTCTTGCCCACCAGCGCCCTCCTGGGCTGCGCGGAGGGGAAATTTTCCAGTTTCATGGATGCCGACGGCAAGAAGAAGAAATCCCGGATCGACGACGGCGTGCATTTCACGATTGCCGGACAAAAAAGAATCGCGGACGAAATCCTCTCCTTCATCCACATCCAACCGGAAGAAGCCGCCCCATGAAATCCCGCACGCTATCCGCCAAGCTCTGGATCACGGCCTGCGCGCTCATGGGACTGTCGTTCGCGGCCTGCGACAGCGCCAGCCCATCCCGGACGGTCGAGCACGCGCCCTCCCCCTCCCCGCCAGCGGCGGAGAATGCGCCGACCTATTCGCTCGCGCCCTTCCCCGCGCAAAGCGGCAGCGCCGATAGGGAAACTGCCCAGGACGAAAGCCTTGCCGGTTTCCACGATTTCGGCGACGCCAATTTCGAGCGCCTGATCCGAAAGATGCGCCTGTTGCAAAGCGGGAGCGCGCCAGCGGGCACGGTCGTGCGCATCACCCAGTTCGGCGATTCCCACACGGCTTCGGACACGATCACCTCCGGGTTGCGACAACTCCTGCAGGCGCGTTACGGGGATGCCGGAATCGGCTGGATCGCGCCGATGAAGGTTCCGGGACAAAATCATCAACGGGTGAAATATACGTCGAACGGCTGGGAACTGAGCAGCAGCCGGCAAGCCAAGGATGTCTTTCGCCAGAAAATCTTTCCCATGGGCGGGTATATCGCAACGCCGGTCAAGGCCGGGGCGCAGATCACCGTCCTGGCGCGCGATGAAAACAGCGACATGTGGCAGGCGCGTTTCGCAATCAAGCACTGGCGCGCGCCTTTGCTGGTAAAGGACGCCAACCAGCGCCAGATCCCCCTCAAGCCGCCCGGCCCTGCCGGAATCTGGCGGGAAGTGAGCGTAAAAACCCCCTTGCGCCTGCCCTTCACGATCAGCGCCAGCACGCCCGACGCCGCCGAACTGGGCGGCATCTGGCTGGAAAAAAACAAAGCCTCCGGCGTCGTCGTCTCGGCAATCGGCACCAACGGCATCACCCTGAAAAACTGGGAATACTGGTCCGGGCCATATCAATGGACCGATCAACTGACGGCCAGCCGCTCGGACATGGTGATCATCGCTTTCGGCACCAACGAGGCGATCCGCCCGGATCTCGATATTGCCGACATGAAGAACGTCCTGCGCGAGAGCATAAACACCGTCCGCAGGGCGCTGCCGGAAAGCGTCATCGTCCTCGTCGGCGCGCCGGATTCCCTGCAAGCGAAGGAAGGCGCATGGGCATGCGAAGAACGCCTTTTTCCAATGCTGCGGGAAGTCAAACGCGCCCAACTGGCAATCGCAAAGGAAGAAAGAACCCTTTTTTGGGACTGGCAAGCGGCAATGGGCGGCCCCTGCGCCATCGACGCCTGGCTTGCCGAGGGACTCGCAAAAAACGACCTGATCCATCTGACGATGGAGGGATACCGCAAAAGCGCCGAAATTTTTTACCACGACCTGATGGCGCTGATCCGCAAAAAGGCGCAATAGAGGGGCGTCAAAAAGTGAAAATCTACTTTTTGTGCGGCCTTCGGCCTCCAGCCTTGTGCCGGTTCAGATCCGCAAAAAAGGGCAAGCTCCGCTTGCCCTTTTGGGGGTAAAGGCAACGAAAACCAGCGCGGCCGGTAGGGTTCTCGCAGGGGCGCACTGCGTGCGCCCGTCATCCGTAACGCGGCAGATTGGGTTGCGGGCGCACGCAGTGCGCCGCATAGCAAGCCGGGCATGCGCGGAGCTGGGTCATACGAATTCCACTTTCACTGCCGCTGGCCTTGCTTCCTGGATCGCCTTGGGCGCGCAGGGTTGCAGGCACAGTCCGCAGCCCGTACAAGCGGCGGTTTCGATGTTGGCGAAGGCGAGTTCCACTTCCTTGCCGGAGGGTTTGATCGCCTTCTCGCGCCGGGTGACGTGAATGGCTGGACAGCCGATTTCGACACAGTTGCCGCAGCCAGTGCAAGCGGCATCGAGCACTTCATAAGCGGGCTGCTTTTCGTAGGCGTCGATCAGCACACAAGGGCGGTTGGTGATGAGGACGGAAGGGCCGTCGTATTTCGTCTCCTCGCGCAAGGCCTTGAACAGCGTCGGCAACACGTAAGGGTCGAGCACGCGGATATGCTCCGGGGCGATGCCCAGCGCTTCCACGAGGCGGGCGAAATCGACGCGCGGCGCTTCCTCGCCGTGGATGTCGCGGCCGCTGGCCGGGTTGTCCTGTCCGCCCGTCATGCCGACGGTGCGATTGTCGAGCAAGAGCACCGTGACGTTGCCGCGGTTGTAGGCGATGTCGAGCAGGCCCTGCATGCCCATGTGCATGAAAGTGGAATCGCCGATGAC
>JAITEO010000259.1 GCA_031281985.1 Zoogloeaceae bacterium
GCCCTACACCGGCTTTCTCTACGCGGGACTGATGATCGGCGAAGGCGGCAGCGTCAAGACCCTGGAATTCAACTGTCGCATGGGCGACCCGGAAACGCAGCCCATCCTGATGCGGCTGAAATCCGATCTGGCCCGACTCATCGAACGCGCCATCGACGGCACGCTGGATCGGGTCGAAGCCGAATGGGATCGGCGCGCCGCCCTGGGTGTGGTGCTCGCCGCCGCGAACTACCCCGGCACGCCAAAAAAAGGAAACGTCATCTCCGGCCTGCCCGCGCACAACCGTTTCGGGGAGGACACGCACGTGTTTCACGCGGGCACGGCGATAAAGAACGGCAAGATCGTCACCGCTGGCGGCCGGGTGCTCTGCGTTACCGCCCTGGGCGAAAACATCCGGCTCGCGCGCCAACACGCCTACGCGGCGGCTTCCAGCATTACCTGGGCAGGAATGCAGTACCGCCAGGACATCGGGCACCGGGCGATATTAAACGTCAAAAAGTAAAAATCCACTTTTTGCCGGGTTTATATAGCAAAAAAGGGCAAGCGGAGCTTGCCCTTTTTTGGTGTAAAGGCAACGAAAAACCTAAGGCTGCGCTGGTTTTGCGTTGGGTTCTACTTTTTGCCGCGCGCTTACTTGATCAAGCGCAGCGCAACGGGATAACGGTATGCCGTACCCTTGCTTGCGGCAATCCCGGCAATGACGCAAAGCGCGATAACGCCGATGAACACCAGCGAAATCAAAACAAACCCGACATACGGCAGGAACACCAATATGAAGCAGACGATGAAAGCGAGCAAGGCCGTAATCTGAAAGTTCAGCGCTTCCTTGGCCTGGTCGTTGACAAACGCCTTTTCCGGTTTGTCCTTGTTCATCAGCCAGATGATCAGGGGGACGAGAATTCCAAAGAAGATGCCAAGAATATGCGTCAGCATGGCCAGGTTCTTGTCGTCGGTGGATGGCGCGTTCTGCGAAAGATCGTTGCTCATGAAAATTTCCTTTCCTGATAGGTTGTTCCGGGGATGCAACTACAGGCTGGAGTATACATGGTATGTAGATTCGACGAGGGACAAAAAACAGATAGGGGTCGCCGAGGGCAATTCGAAGCGGAGAAAGTCAAGGCGAGCGCGGGTTTTCTTCCCCCCTGACAAGGGGGGATTGAGGGGGGTTTGCGGTGGTTCGGTCGGCACAGGAAACAGATTTTTACCGGCACGGCGCGCCGCATGCTTCCTCTGCCTCCTTGCCCCACGTCCGCAAACCCCTCCCCGGCCCTCCCCTTGTCAGGGGAGGGAGTGTAGCCGCGCTTCGTCGAAAGGTATCCGCACGATTGTAGGCGGGGGCACGCAGTACGTCCCGACAAACCTCCAGGCCGCGCTGGTATTTCGTTGCCTTTATTCCCTCCCCTTGTCAGGGGAGGGAGTGCGGGGCTTTGCGTTCTCCTCTCGCAAGCGCCCAGGCGACATGTTCGCGTACCAACGCGGAGGGGTGGTCGGCTCTGGCTTTCAGGGCGCGCAGGGCGTCCGGGTGGGTCGAGGCGCAATTTCCCAGGGCGACCGCGATATTGCGCAGCCAGCGCAGATGACCGATGCGGCGGATGGGACTGCCCGCGAGTCTGTCCAGGAACGCGCGCTCTTCCCAGGCCATGAGTTCGGAAAGGGTGGCGGCATCCAGCCCATGCCGGGGAAAAAAGACGGCGTCACCCGGTGCGACGGCATGATTCCAGGGACAGACGAGCTGGCAATCGTCGCAGCCATAAATGCGGTTGCCCATGGCAGGACGCAATGCTTCCGGGATGCTGCCGGGATGTTCGATGGTGAGATAGGCGATGCAGCGGCGGGCATCCACCACGTAGGGCGCGACGATCGCCTGCGTGGGACAGGCGCGCAGGCAGCGGTTGCAGGTGCCGCAATGCGACGAAGTCTGGAGCGGACGGGCGGGCAGCGGCAGATTGGTATAGAGTTCGCCCAGAAAATGAAACGAACCCTGCCGGGAAAGCAGGAGCGTATGTTTGCCGCGCCAGCCCAAACCGCCCTGCCGGGCGAAGGCCACTTCCAGGACGGGCGCGGAATCGACGCAGACGCGCCAGGCAAAAGCGCCGACGACGCCCTCCATGCGTTGCGCCAGCGCGTTCAGGCGGCGGCGCATGATCTTGTGATAATCGCGTCCCAGCGCGTAGCGGGAAACATAGGCGCGTTCGGGCTGCGCCAGGATGGCGCGCGCCCGCGCCAGACCTTCTTCCGGCCAATACGCCAGCGTGACGCTGAGAACGCTTTGCGCATCCGGCAACAGACCTTCCGGTCGGGCGCGCAAATCGGCATTGCGCGCCATATAATCCATCTGCCCGTGTCGCCCTTCCTTGATCCAGTCGGTGTACCGGGCATGGGCGTCCTGTAGTTCCGCGCCATGGACAGCGGCTATCCCCAGCGCGGAAAAACCCAGTTCCACCGCCCAGCCCGCAAGCCGGTCGGTCAGTTGTATAAAAGCGTCGGCATCCTTGTGCATGGAGAAAAAAATCTTGTCTGAAATCGATCTGCCGGATCTTGCCGCCAGCCAGTCGCTGGGAAAAGCACTGGCGGCCTGCCTGCATCCCGGACTGGTGATCTACCTGCAAGGCGACCTGGGCGCGGGCAAGACCACGCTGGCACGCGCGTTGCTTTACGCGTTGGGTCACACCGGGCCGGTCAAAAGTCCGAGTTATGCATTGGTTGAAGTTTATGTAGTTTCGAGATTATACTTGTATCACTTTGATTTTTATCGTTTCATGTCGCCAGAGGAGTTTCTCGATGCGGGGTTGGACGAGTACTTCCGTGAAGACTCGATATGCTTGGTGGAATGGCCGGACAAGGCGTTTGGCTATGTTCCGCCTGCCGATCTCATCCTTTCCCTGCATGCGTCCGGGGCGGGACGCCGTTGTGTTTTCGCCGCCAATGGCGAGGAGGGGCGAAAGTGCCTGACAAACCTCCTTGCCGCATGGCGCGCCGCCACTTCCTGAATTTTATCGGCGCAACCCTCGTCGTCTCGGTAACGCCGGTTTTTGCGGAAGACGCGCGTCCCACGCTGCTTGCCGTGCGCGTCTGGCCGGCGGAGGAATATACGCGCGTCACGCTGGAACTCAGCGCCGACGTGCGCTTTTCCCACTTCACGCTGGAATCGCCGGATCGCCTGGTGGTGGATATCGAAGGCATAGAGTTCAACGCCGTACTGAAAAGCCTTGCCGACAAGGTGGCGGCCGATGACCCGTATATCCGCCTCCTGCGCGCCGGACAATACAAACCCGGCATGATGCGCCTGGTGATGGAACTGAAGACGCGCGTAAAACCGCAGGTATTTACCCTGCAACCAGTGGGCGGCTACGGACACCGGCTGGTGCTGGACGTGTATCCGGAAGTCCCGCTCGATCCCCTGCTGGCCTTGTTGCAGGAACAGCGCGACAACCACTATCCGCCGGGCGAGGAAATTCGTCTGGAAGACGCCCCGACGGAAGAAAAACCGCCCGCCACGACAGCAAAAGACAAGCAACCGGCAAAGGACAAGGAAAGCGGCAAGGATAATGGCAAGGACAGTAGCAAAAATAGTGGCAAGGATAATGGCAAAGACAGCGGCAAGGATAGTGGCAAGGACAGCAAGGTAGCCAACAACGCCGCCTCGTCCAGTTCGGCCAGCAAGCTGAAGCAGCGGGTCACCATCACCCTCGATCCCGGTCATGGCGGCGAAGACCCTGGCGCGGTCGGGCGCGGCGGCAACCGCGAAAAAACCGTGACCCTGGCCATTGCCCGCCGCCTGAAAACCAAACTGGAACGCGATCCCAATGTGCGCGTCGCCTTGACCCGCGACGGCGACTTTTTCGTGCCCCTGGGCACGCGCATCCAGAAGGCGCGGCGCGTGCAGTCGGACCTTTTCGTTTCCATCCATGCCGATGCCTGGATCAAGCCGGAGGCGCGCGGTTCCTCGGTGTTCGTGCTCTCGGAAAAGGGCGCCTCCAGTTCCGCCGCCCGCTGGCTGGCGCAAAAGGAAAACAATGCCGATCTGGTGGGCGGCGTCAATATCAACGTCAAGGACCCATTCCTTGCGCGCACCCTGCTCGATCTTTCGCAAACC
>JAITEO010000279.1 GCA_031281985.1 Zoogloeaceae bacterium
CTGGAACACGCCCTGAAACGACTGGCCGCGGGCGAAACGGCGGAAAACGCGCTCCTGCAACTCTCGCAACGCCTGATGAACAAGTTCTTGCACGCGCCCACCCAAGCCTTGCAGCAAGCAATAGAGCAGTTATTATTGGACGGCAAAAAGTAAAAACCTACTTTTTGTGCGGCAAAGCCGCATCTGGCTTCGCCAGACCAGCCTTCGGCTGTCCTGCGGCCTTCGGCCTTGTGCCGGTTCAGTCAGCAAAAAAGAGCAGGCAAAGCCTGCCCTTTTTTGGGTAAAGGCAACGAAACCCCCAGACCGCGCTGGTTTTGCGTTGGGTTTTAACGGTTTGAAGGCGAAGCTTTGCTTTGCCTTCCACCCCAAGATAGACCGGCAAAAAGTAGGTTTTCACTTTTTGCCGCATTCATTAATACGAGGTGGCAAGATGAATACAGTTGCAGACGCAAGGCGCTTTTCGTTTCTGCTGGGGTTGTTGCTGGCCGTTGGCGTGTCCGGCGCGTCGGCTTCGGTCTGGCGGACGATGGCCAGCGGCAAGGGACGTGCCATCGAGGTGGATACGGCCAGCATCCAGCGCGCGGCGGATGGCAAGGTAGTGGCGATCAGCCGCCTGTGGCTGGAAAAGGAAATCGTCGATGCCCACACCAACAGCAGCTACAAATACATCCAGACCCTGATGCGCTACGATTGCGCCCAACGCTCGGCGGCCACCCTGCGGCGCAGCTTTCTGACGGCGGAAGAAGCCGTGCTGCGCAGCGACGAAATGCCGGAGGCCATCGCCATGCCGGTGCGCAGCAACACGCTGGAAGAAAAGGTGATGCGCGAGCTATGCCGCCCGGCGGGCACGCGCGGCGACATGCAAAAGCTCGCGGAAGACGCCCAGTCCGCCGCCGTCGCCCTGCGCCAATCCAACGAGGCCATCATCAAGAAACAACTGGACGGCATCCGCGCCGCCGTGGGCAAGCCCGCGACGGCGGGCAAGCAGGCAACGGTCTATAGCCATACCCACGGCGCGGGCGCAAAGAAGGAGGCGATGGTCCCGCCGCCTTCCGGGGAAGCGCCGCGCCCGCTGACCTGGAGCTACGACGGCCCCGGCGGGCCGGAATCCTGGGCGGATGTTGCGCCGGAAAACCTGCTCTGCCGCGAAGGCCGGCGGCAATCGCCCATCCATGTCGAGAACGGCATCGCGGTGGATCTGGAACCGCTCCTCTTCGATTATGCGCCCACGCGCCTTTCGGTCACGGATACCGGCCGCAACATCGAGGTGCAATCTCCGGGCAATTCCCTCGTCCTGATGGGCAAATCCTACCTGCTGGAGCGCGTCACCTTCCAACGTCCGGGTGAGATCAGCGTCGAAAACAAGACCTTTGCCATGAGCGCGCACCTGGAACATCGCGCCTTCGACGGCGAGCGCCTCCTGGTGGCGGTGATGCTGGAAATCGGCGCGGAGAATCCCTTCCTCCAGCAAGTGCTGAATTACCTGCCACTGGAACAGAACCGCCCCGTGACGCCGGAAGCCGATTTCGACTTGCGCCAACTCCTGCCCGAACCGCGCGGCTACCACACCTTCATGGGTTCCATGACCCGTCCGCCCTGCGAAGAAGGCGTGATCTGGGCGGTACTGCAAACGCCGGTCACGCTCTCCGCCGACCAGGAAGCCGTCTTCGCCCGCCTCTACCCCTACAACGCCCGCCCCCTGCAAGCCACGCACGGCCGCATCATCAAGTCATCCAGAAGACAGAAGACGGAAGACTGAAGTCAGGGATCAGGCATCAGGGATCAGGGATCAGAAGAAGTTACCGGCGGCTTTGCCGCCGCATGGTCAAAGTATCGATCTGCCGCTGCGATGGTTTGGTCGATGTCGGCTTCGCTGTGGGCGGCGGAGAGAAAGCCGGCCTCGAAGGCGGAGGGGGCGAAGTAGTGGCCGGCTTCCAGCATGGCGTGGAAGAAGCGGCCAAAGGCGGCGGTGTCGCAGCGCATGACTTCGGCGAAGTTGCCGGGACAGGCCGGAGCGAAATAGAGGCCGAACATGCCGCCGATGTTTTGCGCGCAAAAGGCCACATCATGCCGCTGCGCGGCGGCGGTCAATCCCTGGCAGAGTTGTTGCGCGCGCGCGGCGAGCCGTTCGTAAAAACCCGGCGCTTCGATGAGGCGCAAGGTGGCAAGACCGGCGGCGACGGCAACCGGGTTGCCGGACAGGGTGCCCGCCTGATACACCGCGCCCAGCGGAGCGATTCTTTCCATGATGTCGCGGCGTCCGCCAAAGGCGGCCAAGGGCATGCCGCCGCCAATGACCTTGCCGAAGGTGGAGAGATCGGGGGTTATGCCGAACAATCCCTGCGCCGAGCCGAGGGCGACGCGAAAGCCGGTCATGACTTCATCGAAAATCAACAGCGCGCCATGCCGGGCGGTCAGCGCGCGCGCGGCGGCAAGAAAGGCGGGGTCGGGAGCGATCAGGTTCATGTTGCCGGCCACCGGCTCCACGATGATGGCGGCGATGTGATCGCCTTGCCGGACAAAGGCTTCTTCCAGGGCGGCGGCATCGTTGTAGGGCAGCACCAGCGTATGCCGGGCGGTATCCGCCGGAACGCCGGAGGAGGAAGGATTGCCGAAGGTCAATAGCCCCGAACCCGCCTTGACCAGCAGGCTGTCACTGTGTCCGTGGTAACAGCCCTCGAATTTCACCAGGAGATCGCGTCCGGTATGGCCGCGCGCCAGGCGGATGGCGCTCATGGTGGCCTCGGTGCCGGAAGAGACCAGGCGCACCATGTCCAGTGAGGGCACGAGGCGGCAGAGCGTCTCCGCCAGTTCGATTTCGGCGGCAATCGGCGCGCCGAAGGAAAGACCGTCCGCGGCGGCTTTGTGCACGGCCTCGATGACTTCCGGGTGCGCGTGCCCCAGAATCAGCGGCCCCCAGGAACCCACGTAATCCAGGTATTGCCGCCCTTCCACATCGGTGAGGCGCGCGCCCTCGCCCCTGGCAAAAAAACGCGGCACGCCGCCCACGGAACGAAAGGCGCGCACCGGGGAATTCACGCCGCCGGGGATGTGCTTCTGGGCGCGCAGGAACAGTTCGGCATTGGTGCTCATGGAAGGTTCTCCTGAAAAAGTTGCCGGTAGGCAAAAGCGCGCGCGCGGATCTGCGCGGGCGCTTGGTGAAAAAGATCGTGCAGGACGGCCAGCATGGCCGCGCCCGCCAAGATGAGCGGCGCGGCGTTTTCCAGCGTGATGCCGCCAATGGCGCAAACGGGAAGGCGCAGTTCATCGCGGGCGCGGGCGAGCAGGGAATGCGCGGCCAGCGGCGCTTGCGGCTTGCTGGCGGAAGCGTACATCGCGCCAAAGGCGACATAGCTTGCGCCCGCCCCGGCCGCCTCCCTGGCGCGGGCAAGATCGGCGTAGCAGGAAGCGCCGATGATGGCATCATCGCCCAGCAGACGCCGGGCGGCGGCAAGGTCGCCGTCGTCGCGCCCCAGGTGCGCGCCTTCCGCGCCGATGTCGGCGGCAAGGCGAACGTCATCGTTGATGATCAGGGCGGCATGGTGCGGACGGCAGAGTTTTTGCAGCAGGACGGCCTGCGCGTGGCGCAGGGCGTCATTTGCCGTCTTGTTGCGGTATTGCAGCAGGCGGCAGCCGCCCGCGAGCAGGGCGCGCGCGGCTTTTGCCAGCCAGCGGGTGTCCGTCGTGTCGGGGGTGAGCGCATAGAGGCCGGAGAGTTCAGGCGGCGACATGTTTTTGCCGCCAGAAACGGTCGGGAATGCGTTGTCCCTTGCCGGGCGCGAAAGCGTGCGCAAGGCTTTGCCAGGTGAATTCCTGCGCGGCGCGCGTGGCGGCAAGCATGTCCTTGCCGTGCGCCAGGTGCGCGGCGCAGGCGGCGGCCAGTGTGCAGCCGGAGCCATGAAAACTTCCCGGCAGCCGTGCCCAGTCGGTTTTTTCGAGCAGGCCGCTGGCGTCGTAGAGATGGTTGCAGACCGGCCCTTTTGCCGCTGCGTGTGTGCCGGTGAGCAGGACGTGACGCGCGCCCAGGGCGAGGAGTCGCGCGGCGATTTGCGCCAGATCCTCGGTGGCGCACGCGCTCAAACGACGGGCTTCCGGGGTGTTGGGGGTGATCAGGGCGGCGCGCGGCAGGAGCCGCGTGCGCAGGACGTCGATGAGCGCCTCGTCGGCCAGGGCGTCGCCGCGCCCGGAGGCGAGCACCGGGTCGAGCACCAGCGGAATCTCCGGGTATTTTTCCGCGATGTCCGCCGCGGCATGTGCGTTTTTTGCGCTGCCCAGCACGCCGAACTTGAAGACGGCGACCGGCAGGTCCGCCAGCACGGCGCGCGCCTGCGCCGCGACCTGTTCTGCGGCGACGGGGGCGAGATCATGGACGCCGATCGTGTCCTGCACGGTCAGGGCGGTGATCGCCGTGGCGGGATGGCAGCCAAGCGCGGCGAGGGTGAGCATGTCGGCCTGCGCGCCCGCGCCGGACACGGGATCGCTGGCGGCGAAGATCAGCACGACGGGCGGCGCTTTCTGCGAAAAGGGAAAAGTGCGCGACATGAAGTATTTTTCGTCCGGGCGTCAACAACGCGCGGGAAAACGTAACGGAAACGATCGGGTGGTTAAAAATGTGGCGAATCGGAAGGCAATTGGGTAATATTGGCGTGATTTTACCTGAAAGCGCCGAATGATATTGCAAACGTACGACATCATCGCGCTCGAATTGGATTACACTCTCGCATTTGTCGAGATCGGTCAGGTCACGGGGGAGTCAGAAAATTGATTGATTTGGAGAGACTAAAAGGCACGAAGGTGATGGTGATTGATGACAGTCACACGATACGCCGCAGTGCGGAAATCTTTCTCGCGCAGGGCGGCTGTGGCGTCATCCTGGCGGAAAATGGCTTCGACGCCTTGGGCAAGATCGCCACTTTTCATCCGGACATCATCTTTTGTGACATCATGATGCCGCGTCTGGATGGGTACCAGACCTGCGCCTTGTTGAAGCAGAATGACAACTACAGGAGGATTCCCGTGATCATGCTTTCCTCCAAGGACGGTCTGTTCGACCGCGCCAAGGGAAGGTTGGCGGGTTCCAATCATTATCTGACCAAGCCTTTCACCAAGGACAGCTTGCTGCAAACCGTGGCGGATTTTGCGTTCGCCCAGAAGTAGGAATTTTTCTCAGGAGAAATTGCAATGCCCATAAAAAAGATTCTTGTTGTCGACGATTCCCCCACGGAACGTTTCGTCACGAGTGAACTGCTGACCAAGCATGGCTACGAGGTCATCACCGCTGAGAATGGCGCGGACGGCATTGCCAAGGCCAAGACTACCCAGCCCGATCTGGTGTTGATGGATGTCATCATGCCCGGCACCAACGGCTATCAGGCAACGCGCACCCTGGCCAAGGACCCGGCCACCGGGCAGATTCCCGTCATCCTGTGCACCTCCAAGGGACAGGAAACCGACAAGATCTGGGGGTTGCGGCAGGGCGCGGTCGATTATCTGGTCAAGCCGGTCAACCACGCCGAGTTGTTGCAGAAGATCGCAGCGTTACCCTAATCCTTTCAGGTGAATTTCTATGTCGCGACGCATCAGTCTGCGTGAATTTCAGGAGCATCTCTCCAGCCGCCTCGCGGGCGCGGCGCAAGGAGAGAGCGCTTCCTCCCTGCTCGGCGCGCAGGCTGGCAAGACGCTCTGGCTGCTGGATCTGTCCGAATCCGGCGAAATCGTGCCGCCGCCGCCCTTGACCGGCGTGCCGCTGACCACCCCGGCATTTTCTGGCCTGGCCAACATCCGCGGCAATCTGTATGCCGTCACGGATTTCCCCGCCTTTCTGGGAGAAGCGCCAACACCCCCGCAAGCGCCGGGTTCGCGTCTTTTGCTGGTCGGCGTGCGTCACGGCAGCAATGCCGCGTTGCTGGTGTCCCGTTTGCTGGGGCTGAAAAACCCGGCGGACTTCAGCGTCGAACCCGCGCCTCCCGAAGCGCCCGCCTGGAATACCGCCACCCTGATCGACAAGGATGGCTGCAAATGGCATCGCCTCGATTTGGGCGCCCTGCTTTCCGATCCTCGATTCATAAACATTGTCGCCTGATTGCGGAGATTAAACATGGTTTTCAAGATGAATTCGCCCAAGTTGTTCGGCAACAAGAAACAACCGATAGACGAGGCAATGACCATTGCCCCGCCCCCCAGCGCTGGCAAGCGGGGCAAGAGCAACAAGAAAGCGGCCAGGAGCGAAGTCGTGGAGGTGCAGGACAGTCGGCGCAGGATGGTGACGCTCGGCGCGTTCCTGGCCGTGGTAGTGATCGCCATCATCGGGGTAGTCACCTACGATAACGTCATGTTTTCCCGGGGCACCGCCTATATTTCCGCCGCCGGGGAAATGCGGATGTTGTCGCAGCGTCTGGCCAAGAGCTCCTCGCTCGCCCTGCAGGGGAACGCCTCTTCGTTCATGCAGTTGCGGGAATCGCGCGAACAGTTTGGCCGTCTGCTGCTGCAACTGGGTACGGGCGGCACGGTCAATGGCGTCAATGTTCCGCCGTCGCCGGACACGGTGCGAAAGGAACTGGACGTGCTGGAAAGGCACTGGGAGAAGCTCGAGAAAGCGGCAACCACCCTGCTGACCCAGGAGCGGCACCTGATTACCCTGGGCAAGAGCGTGGCCGCCATCGACGAGCGCAATACCGAATTGCTGGAATTGAGCGCGCAACTGACCACCACCAAATTGCAGGATGGCAGCGGCATCCGCGATGTCGGCGCGGCCAGCCAACTGGTCATGTTGAGCCAGCGTATCGCCAAGAACGCCAATGCCCTGCTGGGCGGCGGCACCATACGCTCGGAAGTGGCTTTCATGTTGAGCAAGGACAAGGAAGCCTTCCAGGCCATTCTGGCGAACCTGACGCGGGACAACAATTCGGCGGAAACCCGCGAGACGCTGAAGAAAATCTCGGCGGTATTTGCCGTGTATCAGGGCGCGATCGAGGCCATTCTGGAAAACCTGCAATCCCTGGTGCAGGCCAAGTTGTCCGGCAGTGAAATCTTCAACGAGAGCGACGCGCTACTCGAGGAAGCCAACGCCCTGCAGGCCGCCTATCAATCCGATCTTTCCGCGCGCGGCGGTTTCTTCGTGGGCATGCTCGTGCTGGGGCTGGCATTCATCGGCATCCTGTTCGGGATGGTGCGGATCAACAGTAACGACATGAAGCGGCGCGCCGAGGAAGCCGAGACGCAGCACAAGGACGCGGATCGCCAACGTCAGGCTTCCGAATCCACCAACCGCCAGAACCAGGACGCCATCTTGCGCCTGATGAACGAACTGGGCGATTTGGCCGATGGCGACCTGACCGTTACCGCCACGGTGTCGGAAGACATCACCGGGGCGATTGCCGACTCCATCAACTACACCATCGAGGAGTTGCGCGTGCTGGTCGGGCGCATCAACGACGCCGCCCTGCGCGTGACCCAGGCGACGGAAATCGCGCGCGCGACCTCGCAGGAACTGATGAGCGCCGCCGAAAAGCAGAGCGAGGAAATCAACATCGCGGGCGATTCGGCCTTGCAGATGGCGAAGTCGATGAACGACGTTTCCAGCCACGCCAACCAGTCGGCGCAGGTGGCGCGCGCTTCGCTGGCCGCCGCCGACAAGGGCGCGACCGCCGTGCAGGATTCCATCCGCAGCATGGACGAGATTCGCATCCAGATTCAGGAAACCTCCAAGCGCATCAAGCGGCTGGGCGAATCCTCGCAGGAAATCGGCGAAATCGTGGAA
>JAITEO010000301.1 GCA_031281985.1 Zoogloeaceae bacterium
GGCCGCCGGTTTCGTCGATGTACAGCGGCGCGTTGTACAGCGGTTTCATGGCGTCGGCGATTTTGTCCCATTCCTCGTCATTCAGGCGTCCCGTGCGCAGATGCTGAGAATCCACGCGCGCGGAAGAGGCCAGCATGCGCATGGCCAGTTGCGATCCGCCCATTTCCATGGAAAACACGCCGACCGGCAGACCCTCGCGCACGGCGACATGTTCGGCGATATTCAGGGCGAAGGCGGTTTTTCCCATGGAAGGGCGTCCGGCCACCACGATCAGATCGCCGGGCTGCAAGCCCGACATTTTCTCGTCCAGGTCCGCAAAACCCGTGGCGATGCCGGTGATGTTGCCGGGATTGTCGCTGTAGAACAGTTCCTCCGTATGTTCGAACACCTGCTTGAGCAGGGGGTGGATGTGGGTAAAGCTGTCGTTGGTGCGTGCGCCTTTTTCGGCGATTTCAAAGATTCGTGCTTCGGCCTCGTCCAGCAGTTCCTGGGTTTCGCATCCTTGCGGATTCAGCGCCTTGGCGGCGATTTCGTCGGAGATGGCGATCAACCTGCGGCGGATGGCGCGTTCGCGCACGATTTCGGCGTAACGGACGATATTGGCCGCCGACGGCGTGTTGTTGGTGAGTTCGCCCAGATAGGCCAGGCCGCCGGTATGCGCGCTTTCTCCGGCGTTTTCCAGCGCCTCGGACACGGTCAGGACATCGGCGGGCTGGTTGGCGCCCAGAAGGACACTGATCTGGCGAAAGATGCGCCGATGTTCGTCGCGATAGAAATCCGTATCGGCAATCTGGCCGATGAGCCGATCCCACGCGGCGTTGTCCAGCAACAGACCGCCCAACACCGATTGCTCGGCTTCGATGGAATGCGGCGGCAAACGCAACTGCGCTACCGCGGGGTCGGACGACGGGACGGAGAGGGAATTTCGAAAACTTGCGGATTCGGTCATGGCTTTTTCCTGCGAGGGAAGGAGTTTAACTCTTTTATTCGGTTTTACTTTCATGCGCGCCAACGGCAGTCGGCGGCGCGATTTCCCGCAGCAGGCGCGCCACCGGCGCGGGGATGCCGGCTTGCAGCGCGTCGTCGATGAGAAGGCATTCCAGCGCGGCGTCGTCCGGAATCGGCATTTGCGCCACCCGGTAGAGCACGGGGTGAATCCGCAGGCGAAAATGGGTGAAGACATGCGTGCGCGGCGGCAAGGACAAGGGCGTATCGTCGGCAAGTCCGAGGCGCGCGGGAAGAGCGGCATCTTCCGGCGGCGCGTACAGGCCGCCCCAGACGCCCGTCATCGGGCGGCGTTGCAAGAGGATGCGCGCGCCATCGCTGATGAGCAGGAAACGCGCAACGCGATGCGGCTTTTCGACGCGCGTTCTGGGGGTAGGCAGGCTTTCCACGCGATGCTGCCGGAACGCCAGGCAGCTTGCGGCCAGCGGGCAATGCGCGCAATGTGGCGCGCGACGCGTGCATAGGGTCGCGCCCAGGTCCATCAATCCCTGGGTGTAGGCGGGCATGTCGGAGGAGGAGATGGGCAGCAGGGATTCGGCCTGTTTCCAGAGCGCGCGCTCCACCGCGCCGACCGGCGCGCCAGAAATGGCGAAATGGCGGCAAAGCACCCGCTTGACGTTGCCGTCGAGAATGGCGGCGCGTTCATGGCGCACGAAAGCGGCGATGGCCGCCGCCGTGGAACGTCCGATGCCGGGCAATGTGGCCAGTTCCGCCGCCGTCCGCGGAAAGTTTCCCGCATGCTCCGCGACGACCCGGCGCGCGCAAAGATGCAGGTTGCGGGCGCGGGCGTAGTATCCCAGTCCCGCCCACAGCGCCAGCACCGCCTCGACCGGCGCGGCGGCAAGCGTTTCCACATCCGGAAAACGCGCCACGAAACGGGGGAAGAGGCCAAGCACGGTCGCCACCCGGGTCTGCTGCAACATGATTTCGGAAAGCCAGACCCGATACGCGTCGCGCGTCCCTTGCCAGGGCAGATCGCGCCGCCCATGCAGACGCTGCCAGTCAATGAGCGCACGCGCGAAAGCGGGGGATTCAAGAACCATGATAAGGAGACGTCAAAAAGTGAAAACCCAACGCAAAACCAGCGCGGTCTTGGGGTTGCGTTGCCTTTACGCCAAAAAAGGGCAAGCTCCGCTTGCCCTTTTTTGCTCTATAGAGAGCGGCAAAAAGTGGTTTTTTACTTTTTGCCGCACATATTCTGGGGCGACATACCGGAATCGAACCGGTGACACCTGGAGCCACAATCCAGTGCTCTACCAACTGAGCTAATGCCGCCATTGTTGATGGTCTTGTTTCCTGGCGCGCCCGGCGAGAATCGAACTCACAACCTACGGCTTAGAAGGCCGTTGCTCTATCCAGTTGAGCTACGGGCGCCGATTTTTCCCGGCCTCGCCTGGAGCCTGCCTTGCGCTTTGGTCGGGGCGGTGGGATTCGAACTCACGACCCTCTGCTCCCAAAGCAGATGCGCTACCAGACTGCGCTACGCCCCGAAAAGACGGGCATTCTATAGACCCCCCCCCGCCGAGTCAATAATTAATTACTTACATAATTAATTACTCGAAGGACAGGGCGATTGCACCCTGCAAGGGCACTGACGCGTCGCATGGAACAAATACCCTCTCACGACCTTCGGCCACCCTTGCAGGGTGCAAGCTCTCCCCCGCAAACGGAGGAGGGAACAGCAAGTGGCGGAGCTTC
>JAITEO010000348.1 GCA_031281985.1 Zoogloeaceae bacterium
GGGATAAATTATTTATACAACATCCTCCACTTTTAATTGCATCCTCCTCTGCTCCTTGCGTTGCCTTTTCTCATAAAACAGGGCAGGCTTTGCTTTTTGCCGTCTGCACACCATGCAAACCAACCCGATTTTTGACGCGCTCGAACCCCAGGCCGTATGGCGGCATTTTGCCGCGCTCTGCGCCATTCCCCGTCCCTCGAAGCACGAGGGCGCGTTGTTGCGCCATCTTGCGCGCTGGGCGGATGCGCGCGGCATCGCGGCGCGCAGCGACGCGGCGGGCAATCTGCTGCTCACCAAATCCGCCTCGCCCGGACGGGAAAACGCGCCCGGCGTCATCCTGCAAGGCCATGTGGATATGGTCTGCGAACGCGCTCCGGATGCGCCCCAGCACGATTTTCACCGAGACCCGATTTGCCCGGAAATCGCAGACGGCTGGCTCGTGGCGCGGCATACCACGCTGGGCGCGGACAACGGCATCGGCGTTGCGCTGGCGCTGGCGGCGGCGGAAGATACGGAACTCGCGCACGGCCCGCTGGAAATCCTGCTCACCGTCGATGAGGAAGCCGGCATGGGCGGCGCGCACGGCCTGGAAGCCGGGAGCCTGCGCGGACGCTTCCTGCTCAACCTGGATACGGAAGAATGGGGCGCGTTCTACCTGGGTTGCGCGGGCGGCGTCACTGTCGAAGCCGATTTCGATACCCGCGCCACTGGCGTGCCCTTGCCGCGCGACGGGCGGGAAATCCATCGTCTGCAACTGGACAATCTCCTCGGCGGACATTCGGGCATCGACATCCACAAACCCCGCGCCCACGCCATCCGGCAAATGCTCATCCTGCTGTCGCGCCTGGGCGCGGCGGAGGACTTTGATTTGCTGCGCATGCAGGGCGGCACGGTTTTCAACGCCCTGCCGCGTTCGGCGGTCGCGGATTTGGCGCTCACGCCCGCGCAATACGCCGGATTTTCATCCCGACTGGCGCGTCATCTCCAGGATTTGCGGCGGGAATATCCGCAGGAGACGCCCAGCCTGACGCTCACCCCCGCCCCGGAATCCGCGCAGGCAGAACGGGCGCTCGCCGCCGCGACCTGGCGTCCCCTGCTGCGCGACATCCTGGCGCTGCCCTTTGGCGTGGCCGCCATGAGCCAGGACTTTCCCGGCGTGGTCGAAACCTCCAACAACCTGTCACCGCTTTGCCTCGCGCCGGATTCCTGCCGGTGCAGCCTGCTGACGCGCGCCCAGGACGACGCGGCGCGCGACGCGATGGCCGAACGCATCGAACGCCAGGTACGCGCAAGCGGCGGCAACGCGCGCCGCGAGGGCGCATATCCCGGCTGGAAACCCGATCCCGCCTCCTTCCTGCTGCAACGGGCGCAAGACGTCTATCGGCAAACCTTCGGCCACGAACCGCGCCTCGAAGTCATCCACGCCGGACTCGAATGCGGCCTCTTCGCCCGCTCGCACCCGCAACTCGCCATGCTCTCCTTTGGCCCCGACATCCGCGGCGCGCACGCCCCCGGCGAACGGGTCGACATCGCTTCCGTCGGACACTGCTGGCAACTCCTGCGCCGCCTGCTGACCGACCTCGCCAACATATGAGGGCGAGGATGCCATGTCGATGACTTGTCCAGATCGAAGCACGGCTGTACGCCCTTTGCAGGGTGCAAGCCCTCCCCTGACAAGGGGAGGGCAGGGGAGGGGTTTGCGGCATTGGAACAAGGCGCCAAGGGTCTGATGCAAGCCGAACCACCGCAAACCCCCCTTGTGTGCGGCTTCGTTGCCTGCAAGGGCTTCGCCGCATTCCGCTGCGCGGAACCAGCCTGCGGCTGTCCTCCGGCCTGCGGCCTCCGCAGGGGGGAAGAAAAGCCCCGCACGCTCCGCGCGCTTTTCTGATTCCTGATTCCTGATCTCTGATCCCTGATCCGCTGAATGTCCACGCGGGCGGCGCAAGTCACTATAATTGTCGCTTTTTTGACTTCTTTCCTTTCATGCGCGTTTTCCGCGGTTTTCATCGACCGGCTGCTTCTGCCACCGTGCTGACCCTGGGCAATTTCGACGGGATGCACCGGGGGCATCGCGCCTTGTTGGCGCGGCTTCTGGAAAAGGGACGGGCGTTGGCGGCAACGGCGGCAGTGGTGACGTTCGAGCCGCATCCGCGCGAGTTCTTCGCGCCGGAGCGCGCGCCCGCGCGGCTTTCCACCTTGCGCGAAAAGCTGGAAGCCTTTTCTGCGGCAGGTGTGGAGGCGACGTATGTGACGCGCTTTACCGCGGCGTTTGCGGCGCAATCGGCGCAGACCTTCGTCGAAGACCTGCTGTGCCGGAAGCTGAAGGCGCGCTACATTCTCATTGGCGACGATTTCCGCTTCGGCGCGGGACGCCAGGGAGACCTCGCCTATCTGCGGACGGCGGGACGCGCTTTGGGGTTCGACGTGGAAGCCATGCCGACGGTGACGCTCGCGGGCGAGCGGGTCTCCAGTTCGGCGGTGCGCGCGGCGCTGGCGGCGGGGGAACTCGCCAAGGCGGCGGACTTTCTCGGACGCCCTTACGCCATTGCCGGGCAAGTGGTGCACGGGCAGAAACTGGGACGGCAACTGGGCTTTGCCACCGCCAATATCCGCATTCGCCACAATCCCCTGCCCATGCAGGGCGTTTTCGTCGTCGCCGTCTCCGGCATGGACGGACAATCCTTTTCTGGCGTCGCCAACCTGGGACTGCGCCCCACGCTGCATCCCGGCGGCGCGCGCGCCATGCGCCCGCTGCTGGAAGTGCATCTGCTGGATTTTTCCGGCAACCTGTACGGCGCGCACCTGCACATCGCCTTCTTGCACCGGCTGCGCGATGAAATGACCTTTCCCCACCTCGACGCCCTGAAAACCCAGATCGCCGCCGATGTCCGCGCGGCGCGGGATTTTCTTGCGACCCCCTCCTGACATAGTGACATAGCGAGCACCATCATGGCGGATTACCGACACACCCTGAACCTTCCCGACACGCCCTTTCCCATGCGCGGCGACCTGCCCCGGCGCGAACCGCTCTGGATCGCCGGCTGGCAGGAAAACCGCCTCTACCAAAGGATACGCGCCGCCTGCCAGGGACGTCCACGCTTCATCCTGCACGATGGCCCGCCCTATGCCAATGGCGATATCCACATCGGGCACGCGGTCAATAAGGTGTTGAAGGACATCATCGTCCGCGCCAAGACGCTTTCCGGGTTCGACGCGCCCTATGTGCCGGGCTGGGACTGTCATGGCCTGCCCATCGAGCACCAGATCGAGAAGAAACACGGCAAGCACCTGCCCGCGAACGAGGTGCGCGAACTTTGCCGCGCCTATGCCGCCGAACAGGTGGCGAGGCAAAAAAAGGACTTCATTCGCCTGGGCGTGCTGGGCGACTGGGACAACCCCTATCTCACCATGAATTTCCAGGCCGAGGCCGACGAACTGCGCGCCCTGGGGAAAATCCTGGCGGCGGGCTACCTTTACCAGGGCTTGAAGCCAGTGAATTGGTGTCTGGATTGCGGCTCCGCCCTGGCGGAGGCCGAAGTGGAATACGCGGAAAAGACCTCCACCGCCATCGACGTCGCCTTTCCCCTGGCGCAGGGCGAAGCGGACAAACTGGCGCAAATCCTTGGCGCGCGCATCCCTTCCGCGCCGGTTCTGGCCGTCATCTGGACGACCACGCCGTGGACGCTGCCCGCCAACGAAGCCCTCTGCGTACACCCGGAATTGACCTACGACCTGATCGAAACGGCGCGCGGCCTGCTGCTATTGGGGCGTGAACTCGCGCCGTCGGCGCTGGAACGCTACCGGCTCACGGGCAAGACGCTGGCAAGCTGCCCTGGCGCGAAACTCGAGGGACTGCGTTTTGCGCACCCCTTCCTGCAACGGGAAGTGCCAATCATCTGCGGCCTGCACGTCACTACCGACGCGGGCACCGGACTGGTGCACACCGCGCCGGCGCACGGCGTCGATGACTACAACATCGGCAGGCACTACGGGCTTCCGGTGCGCAATCCGGTGGGCGACGACGGCTGCTTCCTGCCCGGCACGCCGCCGCTCTCCGTCGGCGTTCTGGCGGGCAAAAGCGTCTGGGACGCCAATTCGCTGGTGGTAGAAGAACTGAACGCCAAGGAATTGTTGCTGCGGCAAGAAGCAATCCGCCACAGTTACCCGCATTGCTGGCGGCATAAAACGCCCATCATTTTCCGTGCCACGACGCAGTGGTTCATCGGCATGGGGCAGCGCGCCAAAGAGGGCGCGCCCACGCTGCGCGAAATTGCCGAAAGGGCGCTGGAGACGACGCAATTCTTCCCCGCCTGGGGACGCGCCCGTCTGGAGAGCATGGTCAAGACCCGTCCCGACTGGTGCATCTCGCGCCAGCGCAACTGGGGCGTGCCCATTCCCTTCTTCCTGCACAAGGAGAGCGGCGCGCCGCATCCGCGCACGGCGGAGCTGATCGAGGCCGTGGCCAAAAGGGTGGAGCAGGCGGGCATAAAAGCCTGGTTCGCGCTCGATGCCGCCGAATTGCTGGGCGAGGAGGATGCCCGGCACTACGTGAAGATGCAGGATACGCTCGATGTCTGGTTCGATTCCGGCGCAACGCACTGGCACGTGATGCGCGGCTCGCACGCCGAGGCGCACGACTGGCCTGCCGATCTCTACCTGGAAGGCTCCGACCAGC
>JAITEO010000108.1 GCA_031281985.1 Zoogloeaceae bacterium
GGCAGCGTCTCCAGCACCACGGGGGTGAGATTCGGATTCGCGTCCAACAGGGATTCGAGCGCCCCGGCGCGCCGGCAGGCTTCCGGATCGCCAATCGGCATCTGGCAGGCGCGCGCAAAAACTTCCAGCGCGCGCAGGTATTCTCCCGCGTCCCACAGATGTTCGGCGGCCTTGGCGCAAAGCTCGGCGGAGACATTGGCCTGGCACAGGGCGGAAAGGCGTTCCCGCATCGCCTGCGGCAAAACGATCGGATCCGCGTAGAGCGACTGGAAGACTTCCGCCAGCCCTTTCGCGAGGGCTTTCCCGATGAGTTCCTGGAGGAGTTCCCCGCAGGCGGCTTCATCGAACGTAGCTTCCCCTTCGCGGCAAACGGGCGGCGGCTCTTCCTTTTTTTCCTCCGCGCCGCTCTTTTCGGCAGACGCCTCCTGGCTACGCTTCAATAAATCCAGACAGGCGAACGGCAGACGCGCATCGCACAGGGCTTCGAGTTGCGCAACGCTCTTCTCGCGCAGCGTATCCTGGCAGTCCAGCAGATTTTCCTGGCAGGCGCGCGCTTCGGGATCGGCGGAAAATTCCGCGTCCGCCTGGCAAACAAGGGACGCGACGCGCAAGAGGCGCTGGGAATTGTCGCCGTACAGCCCGGCCAATATCGCGCCGTCCGCCAAACGGCTCAGGGTTTCCCGGTCGTAGGGATTGGAAAGATTGACGGCTTCCAGGCTGTCGCCGTTCTGGCGATAGTGGTAAAACCGGGGCGACTGGTTGCGGGGGCGAATTTCCAGCCGGGAAGGACTCACAATGGCAATCGTGATTTCTTCCTCGTCATCCTGATAGCTTGCGCATTGCGGCGCACCCAGCGCACAGCCCGCCGCCATGCACCAGATTGCGATGCCCGTCAGCAGATAAAGAACCTGTCGATGCAGGAACGCAAGGCGCGTCCCCGCAATGGATTGCCTTTCAGGTGCGGACGCGCTGCATTCGACGCCCAAGCTGTTTTCTCGCATCATTCCTCCGTCTCCATCCTCCGGGGCACCATGCCTCGCGCCCCGCACAATAGCACCGGCACTTCATTCCCGCAAACCGGAAGAAGCCGTGGGGTACAAGTAAAAACGGAGAATGTCAAAGTGATATTGCCCCTGTCCTTGCGGGTTTTCCAGGGTTGAGCATAGCCTGGGCGTATCTGGGGCGTGCGGTTTTGTGCGGCTTTGCAGCCTGCAAGAGCTTCGCCGCATTCCGCTACGCGGAACCAGTCTGCGGCTGTCCTTCGGCCTGCGGTCTTATCCTCCACCCTGAAAAAAAGGGGGGGACTGGAAGGTTATCCTGTCCATCCTGTCCATCCTGTTAAAATTGTTTCCCCTCCACTTTTAACTGCACCCAATGGTTCACGGGCGCGCGCAGCGTGCCTACGACGAGGGAGTGAGTTCCGCGCGCAGGGAGACGATGTTTTTTTCGTCCTTGTCGATTTCCGTTATCTGGATGCCGCTGCTGCCTTGCAGGTCGAGCGCGAACAGTGCGCGCGCCAGGGGATTGATCAGGCAGGATTCCAGTTGGTTGCCGATGCCGCGTCCGCCGTTGGAAAGGTCGCTGATGCACCAGGCTTTCAGCCGTTCGAGGACGGCGGGCGCGAATTCGAGTTGCAGTTTGTGTTCTTCTTGCACCCGCGTTGCCACGTTTTCCAGCATGCCGGCAAAAATGCGTTCCGCTACCGGCGGGGTGATGAAGTTGAATACGACGATGTTGTCGCCGATGCGATTCAGCAACTCCGGGCGCGACAGGCGATACTTGAAATAATCGATGATCGCGCCTTTTATCCGCGCTTCCACGCGCTCGTAGGGGTCGTCGGGCATGACGTTCTGCACCCGCCGCCCGGCCGCATCTTCGCCGTGGATACCGAGATTGGAGGTAAAGACCAGGATGGTTTCGGAAAAATAGGCGACATCGCCGCGTCCATCGGTCAGCTTGCCATCCTCGAGGATTTGCAGGAATTTATCCAGGATGCGCGGATGCGCCTTCTCCACTTCGTCGAACAGCACGAGAGAAAAGGGTTTTTCGCGCACGGCATTGGTCAGTTCGCCGCCCGCCTCGAAGCCGACATAACCCGGCGGCGCGCCCAAGAGGCGCGCGCCCGTATGCTCTTCGGAAAATTCGCTCATGTCGAAGCGGATATAGGCGCGCTCATCGCCGAACACCAGTTGCGTCAGGGTCTTTGCCAGCTCGGTCTTGCCGACGCCGGTGGGGCCGGCGAGAAACAGCACGCCGCGCGGACGGTTGCCGCCGCTTTTGGCGTGCGCGCCGGTCAAGCCCATGACGGAGCGCATGAGGATATCCACGCTCTTGGTCACGGCCTGTTCCTGCCCCTTGACCCGCCTGTCGATGAACGCCGCCGCGTCACGAATACGCTCGCGCATATAAGGTTTCTTCCAGGGATTTTCCAGCGCCCCGACCTTGTAGCACTGCACGGCGTCTTCCACGTCGTGATGGGCGATGTTCTGCCGATCGGCAAGCTGGGCGGCGTCGGAAAGCGCGGTGAGCGGCAGTCCTTCGGTGGCGAGCGCAAAGGCGCGGGCGAAGGCTTCCCGTTCCGTAACGCTGGCGTTTTCCGTTTCCTTGAACAGCGTGAAATAACTGTTCGCCGCCATGACGCGGCTCTCGTAATCCGGCAACGCCACATGCAGGCTTTCCACGCGCACATTGTCCAGCGCGAACCACGAAGGCAAATCCTGCGGACGATTCAAAAGCCAGAGCACGGGATTGAAGCGCGGCTTGTGCGCTCCTTCGTTCTTTGGCGCGGACTCTGCCTGCCGGAAATCCAGCGCCTCCGCGATTTCGCCTTGCGCAGCGGAACCTGCTTCCTGTTTCTTGTCCTGCCTGCGGGACGGCGCGCCAGCAAGACGGCTGACAATCGGCACGGCATGCACCGCCAGGCGTTCGGCGGCGAGAAAAAAGGCGTGTTCTTCCGCGCACAACTGGTCGGGATGACGGGTCAGGCGGGAAGCGAAATCGATCAGCAGGGCGCAGCGCGCCTCGCGCATCCGCGTCAACCGCTTCATGACGCCCGTCAGTCGGTCCAGGCTCATGGGCATGAAGCCATCCTGCAATTTCAAATCGAAAAGCCGGGTGGCCAGCGCCACGGTTTCCGGCTCATTGGGATAGGGACGCAAGCCTTCCACCGGATCGTAGATCAGCAAAAAACGGTACTCCTGGCGTTGCAGGGTCGTCCATAGCGAGCGCACCAGAGGCGCGGGCGTCAGGACGCTGTCCGCCTGGGCGCTGTTGAGCGGCGTCAGGAAATGGTCGCGGATATTGCCGGAAACCACGAATTGCGGACGAATCGGCAACAGGCGTTCCAGGTCGCGCAACCAGCGCGGGACGAGTTCGGTATGGGCAGGAGCAGTCATGATGCGCGCAAAGAAAAAGACGAGGGAAAGATGATACAGGAGATGCCGCAAGCGTATGGCGCAAGGCGAGGCCGCCCGAACATCACAAGGGCAATTGCCGCGATTTCTTGTGGCGACGGATTTTTTCCTGGTCTTCGCGCGCAAGATCGGGCAGCCGTTCGGCGGCGACTTCCTGTACCGGCAATTCGCCCGCCGGCAAGTGGCGGGTGAGGTTCATTTCCATGCCGCGCGCCGCCAGCGTCGCCATGAGGCGCGGGAATTCCGCGCACCAGCGTTCTTCCGCCATGAAATCCTGGCGCTGCTGTTCGGAAGACGCATCCTTACTATTCGCCGCTTCCGCCGTGGCGCGCACCACGTTGAAATTCAGGCTCCGGTCTTTCGCATTGACCCGCAGGCGCACATAGTGCCCGCCCCAGCCCGGACGCTGGAAGTGCACCATCCCGCCTTCGGCAAACAGGGTTTCGCGCACGTCCTCGACCCGATACCCCAAGTCCTGCAGGGATTGCGCCAGCACCACCGCCGCCGCCTTGATTTCGCGGGCGCGCGTATCCGCTTCCAGGGCGGCAATATGCGCCCCGACCCTCTTGCGCATCGGCGCATCCAAAGGAGAACGGCCGGAAATCACCGCTTGCAGCGCAAGGCGCAAATCCTCGTCACCGGCATTGTCCAGGTCTTCCAGCGCCGTCAAGGTTTCCAGCCACTCCGCCGCCTGCGCCGAATCCGCCGCGGCCTGCGCCCGCGCCTGCCGATGCAACTGAATCTCCCGCCGCAATTCATCCGCCAGCAATTCGGCGCGCGCCGGCGTTTTTGCCGCAATCACCATTCGCGCCAACACTTCCAGATGCGCGGGCAAGGCGTTATCCTTTTCTTCTCCTCCGGGCAATACCGCCAGACGCGCCAGCGTCGCCTCGACCCATGCCTGCCAGCTTGCCGACGCCGCCTCGTCTTGCTTTGCCCGCCGCGCTTCCAGATACAGCGTCATGATGCCTTCCGCATCCTGCGCGTCGTCCGCCGCGGCAAGCGCCGTCCGCGCCCGATCCTCGGCAACGGAAACCTTGGCGCGCGCCAGCAGGCGCGCTTCCCGGTCGGCACACAAGGCTTCCAGTTGCCGCACATGCGCCGCCCAGTCGGAAAGGTCCGTTTCCTTCGGCGCGTCGGGCAGCGCCGCGTCTTCCCGCAACAATCCGGCCAAACGCGCGCAGCGCGCGGACAGGGCTTCTGCCGTTTGCCGCAGATCCGTCCTTTGCTCCGCCCGCGCCGTGATCGCTCCCTGTTGCCGCCGTTGCCGCTGGGCGGCGCGCGCCGCCCGCAGGAGCACGCCGCGCACCAGGATGACTTCGCCGGTTTTCGGGCCGCTCATGAGGACGCCCTTTTTTTCCGAATCAATAGGGACGGTTGCGGACGCCCGCGTCGCGCTGGCATCCGGGAATATCGTTGTTCCAATTGACGCCATCCGGGACGCATTGCCAGAAGCGGGAAGGGCCTTCGGTGCGGCAAAGCAGAATGGAAAAGCCGGAAAGCCCATCGCAAGTCCTGGGTTGCTGCCGGACCGGTGCGGGTTCTTCTTCCACCACGGGCGCGGGACGGCGGGTTTCGGCGGCTTTTTTGGGCGGCGCATCCAGCGATGCAGACGGCTTGGGCGGCGCGGGTGCGGCCTCTGGCGGAGGAGGAGGTAATGTTTCGGGCGCAGCTTCGGGCACGGTTTCGGGCGGAAGGGGCGATGCCTCCGGCGCGGCGGCGGGTTCCGCGGTGGGCGCTGGACTATCCGGCGCTTCTGGCGCTTCCGCTTCCTTGCCGGAAAACGCGACAT
>JAITEO010000111.1 GCA_031281985.1 Zoogloeaceae bacterium
AACAGCGCAACGAACAGACGCCGGATCTGGTGCTGCTCGACATCTGGATGCCCGATACCGACGGCATTTCGCTGTTGACGGAGTGGGGCGCGAACGGCCAGCTCACCATGCCGATCGTCATGATGTCGGGGCACGCCACCATCGACACGGCGGTGGAGGCCACGCGCATCGGCGCGGTGGATTTCCTGGAAAAGCCCATTGCCCTGCAACGGCTTCTTTCCACCGTGCAGAAAGCCTTGAAGCATGACCGCATCGGCCTGCGTCCTCCGGCCACCCTGGCGGCGCTGGCGCACGCCCACATTTTCCGGGACCTGCAAAAGCGGCTGGAACTGGCCGCCGCCTGTTCCAACACCCTGTTCATCAAGGGCGGCACGGGCGTCATCGTCGAACTCTGCGCGCGCACTTTGCAGCGTCCGCATTCCGTCTGGCTGGATCTGCTTGCCTATTCCGGCACGCTGAATCAGGAAGTGCTGCAAAAGACGGCGGGGGGATTGATCTATGTCAGCGACCTTGCCGTCCTGGGCAAGTTGCAGCAGATGAACCTGGCCTTCGCGCTGGAGCGCCAGGGGCAGCACAACATCCTCATCGTCGCCGCCGCCTCGCAGCCCCTGGAGGAGCTGGCGCGGCGCGGCTGGGAATCCCCGGCGCTGGCGCGCCTGCCGGAAGTCTGGATCAGCCTGCCCGACCTGGGGGAACACGCCGACGACCTACCGGAAATCGCCAGCCTCTTCCTGGGCATGCTGGTCGAGCGTCAGGAAGTGCCGCTGCGCAGCTTTTCCAGCGCCGCCCTGAACCTGTTGCGCGTGCGCTGGCCACAGCGCAAGGCGTTGCCGGAGGCTTCGCCCTGGAATGAATTGCAGACCCTGATCCGCAACCTGGCGCTCACCACGCTGGAAGAGAACATCGGCGAGGACGACATCCTGCGCCTTCTTCCCGTCCGGACGGAAAAGGCCGTGGAAACGCTCGCGCCGGAGGCCATCGAGAGCCTGTTCGCGCTTTCGGCGCGCGATGCGCGCGAAGCCTTCGAGCAGCATTACTTTCGCCATCTCCTGCGCGCCGAACGCGGCAACATGACGCGCGTGGCGGAACGCGCCGGCCTGGAACGCACGCACCTCTACCGCAAGCTGAAGCAACTGGGCATCGCCGCCGGACGGCGCAACGACTGAAAACGGGGGCGTGCATGAAAATCATCCTTCTCGGCGCTGGACAGGTCGGCGCCAGCGTCGCGGAAAACCTGGTGTCGGAAGAAAACGACATCACCATGGTCGACTACAACAGCGAGGCGCTCGCCGTCCTGCAAGACAAACTGGATCTGCGCACCGTCACCGGCAACGCCGCCTATCCCTCGGTCTTGAAGAGCGCCGGCGCGCAGGATGCCGATCTCATCATCGCCCTCACCCAGAGCGACCAGACCAACCTGGTCGCCTGCAAGATCGCGCAAAGCATCTTCAACATCCCCATCCGCGTCGCCCGCCTGCGTTCGCGGGATTTTCTCGAGGACGCGCGCCTGCTCGCGCCGGAAAACTTCGCGGTGGATTTCACTATCTGCCCGGAACAGATCATCACCGACTACATCGCCCGCCTGGTCGAATTCCCGGAAGCCCTGCAAGTGCTGGATTTTTCCGGTGGACGGGTTTCTCTGGTGGCGGTGCGCGCCAAGGAAGGCGGCCTTCTGGTCTCCAAACCCATCCGGGAGATGCGCGCCCACCTGCCGCTGGGCATGGACGCCCGCATCGCCGCCATCTTCCGCCAGGACAAGCCGATCATTCCCGATGGCGACGTGTGCCTGCAAGCGGGCGACGAGGTGTTCGTGCTCGCCGCCGCGGAACACATCCGCGCCGTGCTGCGCGAAATCCGCCAGCATGAGGCTCCGGTGCGCCGCATCATGATCGCGGGCGGCGGCAACATCGGCCTGCGGGTTGCCGCCGCGCTGGAGGATCGCTACGAGGTCAAGATCATCGAACAATACCGCGCGCGCGCCGATACGGCCGCCAGCGCCCTGAAGGACTCCCTGGTGCTCTGCGGCAACGCCACGGACGAAGACCTGCTGGAACAGGAAAACGTCGCGGAAATGGATATGTTCCTCGCGCTCACCAACGACGACGAAGACAACATCATGGCCGCGTCGCTTGCCAAGCGTATGGGCTGCAAGCGGGTAGCGGCGCTGATCAATCGCGGCGCTTATGCCGACATGATGCAGGGCGGCCCCATCGACATCGGCATTTCTCCGGCGCACGTTTCCATCGGTGCGTTGTTGGCAAGGGTGAGAAAGGGGGATGTCGCCGCCGTCCATTCCCTGCGGCGCGGCGCGGCGGAGGCGTTGGAAGTGGTGGCGCACGGCGACAAGAGCACTTCCAGGGTCGTTGGCCGCCGCATCGACGAAATCACCTGGCCGAAAGGCGTCACCGTCGCCGCAATGGTGCGCGACTTCGATTGCGTCACCCCCATCGAAGTGCGCGACGACGGCACCGTAGACCGCCGCCTGGGACGCGTCGAAATCGCCCGCGACGATTCCATCCTCCAGCCCGGCGATCACGTCATCCTCTTCTGCACCCAGAAAAAACTGGTGCGCGACGTCGAACGCCTGTTCCAGGTCGGTTTTCATTTTTTCTAGAACGATACATCGACGCCGGATGCACCGAATTCAATGCCGCAAGTTTTCAGGATGCTGTGGAAGGAGAAGGAGGCGCAATGAAAAGTGGAGGATGTCAAGTCAATAACTTTCCAGGCGAAGCGC
>JAITEO010000127.1 GCA_031281985.1 Zoogloeaceae bacterium
GACGTGCTGGGCGCGGGGCAGGGCTGGGCGCGCACCATTTTGATGAACGCGCGTTGCCGCGACGAATTCACCGCTTTTTTCCAGCGTCCCGATAGCTTCGCCCTGGGCGTCTGCAACGGCTGCCAGATGATGAGCGCCCTGAAAACACTGATCCCCGGCGCGGGGCACTGGCCGGCCTTTCGCAAGAATCGCGTCGAGCAGTTCGAGGCGCGCTTCGTGCAGGTGGAAATCCTGCCGTCTCCCTCGCTGTTCTTCGCGGGCATGGCGGGTTCGATATTGCCGATTGTCGTCTCGCACGGCGAAGGGCGCGTCGTGGCCGAAGAGGAGGAGAGGGCAGGGGAGACGCTGCCCGTGTTGCGCTATGTCGATAACCGGGGACAGGCGACGGAAGTCTATCCGCAAAATCCCAACGGCTCGCCGGGCGGACTGACCGGCATGACCACGGCGGACGGGCGCTTCACCATTATGATGCCGCACCCCGAACGGGTCTTTCGTCGCGTGCAGATGTCCTGGTATCCCAGGCAATGGGACACCCACGCCGACGACACCAGCCCGTGGTTCACCCTGTTTGCGAACGCGCGCCGCTGGGTTGGATAGACTCGGCAAAAAGTGAGAAACCACTTTTTGCCGGGTTATACAGCAAAAAAGGGCAAGCAAAGCTTGCCCTTTTTTGGAATAAAGGCAACGCAACCCACTACCATCTGCACGTTCCTGTAGGGGCGCACTGCGTGCGCCCGCAAACCATCCCGCCGCGTGACGGCTGACGGGCGCGCGCAGCGCGCCCCTACGACAACCCTACAGCGGGGTGCGATCCAAAGTGGAGGAAACCCGTGCCGCACACTCCTACCCCGTCAAAAGCGAGGCGCGGAGCGCCGTGGCAATCCAGGCGGCAGTTCCGTTTTCTGGAACGACAAAAGAAGCGGAAAGGCCATTCGCGCCGTCTGCCAGGGATCGCACCCGGCAGGGTTCTGCTTTGCCTTCAAATCTTTCTCGAGTCTGCCTGGAAATTCGCTTTGCGGGTAGTCCAATCGCACGCACCGTTTCCGATCCGGCTTTCCTATAAAATGAGAATTGTTTTCATTTATAATGCGCGACAAGCCGGGCCATCGTTCGGCGACTCGTGATTGTTTGTTTATGAAAGGAATGATCCATGAAACACCTGCTGTCGATTCTTGCCCTTTTCCCCCTGCTTTTCGCCCTCACCGGCTGCGAGCGGGAAGTACAGAGCGTGGAATGGTACAAGGCGAACAACGCCGAACGCATGGAAGTCATCCGGGAATGCAAGGCCGACCCGGATCGGCTGAACAAGACGCAAAACTGCATCAACGCCAAACAGGCCAACCGCGAAATCCTCAACGCCGGAAGCAAACCCTGACGGCAACCCCTACAAGAGGCAGTTTCCCCTGCCTCTTGTATTTTATACTTGAATATCAATAAGTTGTACGTTATTTTTGAAGTTGAATATCATGTTGGCGCAAGGCTTGGCGGACATCCCAATAATCAATAATTCACTTTAAAAAATCAATGCAACACATTGATAATGAATGGATAACCATGAAATTTTCTGTCTTTTTGTCTTTGCGCCTCAAATGAACAGCATGCGCGTATGCAGTTCCGCGCCGTCGAGGTAGTAGGCCAGCAGGCGGCGCATCAGTTGTTTGGCTTCGCTGCGGGTGACGGCGTTGGCGTAGTCGTCGCAGGCCATGTCCAGCAGGGACTGGCCAAGCAGGGTGGGGCGGGCGGCGTCGCGCTGTGCGGCAAAAACCGGGCCGCGTTCGATTTCGTAGTAGTACTGCGCGGCGGCGGCAATGGGTTGTCCCTGGTAATCGCGATCCAGCGTCAGGCCATAACCCAGTTCGGAAAGCAGGGCGCGCTCGAAACTTCGCAGGCCGGATTCCGCCATCTCCTGCTGGTCGGCGGCCTCTCCCAGACGCAGCAAAATGTTCCGGTAGTGCAGGAAGAGCTTGGGATGCGCGTCTTCACGCGGCAAAAGGCGCAACAGCAGCTCGTTGAGGTAGTAGCCGCAAAAGAGCATCTGCCCGGAAAGCAGGGGCTGGCCGCCTTGCCATTCGGCCTTCATCAGGGTCAGGACTTCGCCCTTGCCCGACCAGGAGAGTTCCAGCGGCTGAAAAGCCATGATCAGGCCGCGCAGGGTGGAATGCGGACGCCGCGCCCCACGCGCCAGCAGCGCCACGCGGCCATAATCCCGGCTGAAGGCTTCCACCAGCAGACTGGTTTCCCGATACGGCCGGGTATGCAGGACATACGCCGGTTGGGCGTCAACTCTGCCGCGCGGCATGGCTCAATCGCGCCCCAGATAACCCAGGCTTTTCAGGAGGCGCTCGTTGTCGGCCCAGCCGGACTTCACCTTGACCCAGATTTCCAGATAGACCTTGCCGTTAAACAGGCGTTCCATGTCTTGGCGCGCCTCGCTGGCGATGCGCTTCAGGGTCTCGCCGCCCCTGCCGATGACCATCGCCTTGTGATTGGCCTTGTCTACGACAATGGCGGCGTGGATGCGGCGCAAATCGCCTTCTGTCGTGAATTTCTCGATTTCCACCGCGGCGGCGTAGGGAAGCTCGTCGCCCAGCAGCCGAAAAAGCTTTTCGCGGACGTATTCGGCGGCAAGGAAACGCTCGTTTCTATCGGTGATTTCCTCTTCGGGAAACAGCAGTTCGGTGTGCGGCAGGAACTTGCGGGCGGCATC
>JAITEO010000144.1 GCA_031281985.1 Zoogloeaceae bacterium
CTGGAAATCGCCGTGCTGGCGCTGCGTCCCTGGTTGCCGGAAGCCATTGCCCAGCGGGTGCGCTTCGAGCACGAAGCGCCACGCCCGCCGCCCGCGGCAACGCCCGCAACAACGCCCACACCCGAATCCACACCCGAATCCACGCCGCAGCCCGCGCCGGATGCCGCGTCCGAACTTGCCTCCCGGCTTGCCGCCGAACTTGCCGCCCGGCTTGCTACTTCCGAACCCGCGTCCAGTCAGCCTCCCGGCGATCCTGCGCAGACTCCGGCCGGGGATTGATTTCCCCCTTCATCGACCTTTTCAGGAACTCATCATGTGCGGTGTCTTGGGCATAGTCGCCACTTCTCCGGTCAATCAACTGCTCTATGACGGCCTGATGGTGCTGCAACACCGGGGGCAGGATGCGGCGGGCATCGTCACGGCGGAAAACAATACCTTTTATCTGCACAAGGGGCCGGGGCTGGTGCGCGATGTCTTTCGCACCCGCAACATGCGCGCCTTGCCGGGCAGTTGGGGCATCGGCCATTGCCGCTATCCGACGGCCGGTTCCGCCTGGAACTTTGCCGAGGCGCAGCCCTTCTACGTGAATTCCCCGTTCGGCATCACGCTGGCGCACAACGGCAACCTGACCAATGCCGACACCTTGAAGCGCGCCATGTTCGAGCAGGACCTGCGGCATGTGAATACCAATTCCGATTCGGAAGTGCTGCTGAACGTGTTGGCGCATGAGTTGCAGGCGGCGGTCGAACAGCAGAACCAGGGACATCGCCTGGATCTGGAAGCCATCTTCGCGGCGGTATCCGGCGTGCATCGCCGTTGCCGGGGCGCGTATGCGGTGATCGCCATGATCGCCGGTTACGGCCTCCTGGCCTTTCGCGATCCATACGGCATCCGTCCCCTGGTGGTGGGGACGCACGCCATTCCCGGCGGCGTGGAATACCTGGTGGCGTCCGAATCCGTGACCCTGGACGCGCTGGGCTTCGATTTCCTGCGCGATGTCGCGCCGGGCGAGGCGGTGTTCATCGATCTGAACCGCCAGTTTTTCGCCCGCCAGTGCGCGCACGCAACCCGCCTTGCGCCCTGCATTTTCGAATACGTCTATCTTGCCCGCCCCGATTCCATGATGGATGGCGTTTCCGTCTATGAGACCCGGCTGTCGATGGGCGAATTCCTGGCCGAGAAGGTCAGGCGGCATATCCCGCTCACGGACATCGACGTGGTGATCCCCATCCCCGATTCCAGCCGTCCTGCCGCCATGCAACTGGCGCAGAAACTGAACCTTTCCTACCGCGAGGGATTCGTCAAGAATCGCTACGTGGGACGCACCTTCATCATGCCGGGACAGTCGATCCGCAAAAAGTCCGTGCGCCAGAAACTGAACACCATAGGACAGGAATTCCAAGGCAAAAGAGTGCTGCTGGTGGATGATTCCATCGTGCGCGGCACGACCAGCCGCGAGATTGTCGAGATGGCGCGCGCGGCGGGCGCCGTCAAGGTGTACTTTGCCTCCGCCGCGCCGCCGGTGCGCTTTCCCAATGTCTATGGCATCGACATGCCGACGCGCGGCGAACTCATCGCCACCGGCAAGAGCGACGCCGAGATTGCCCTTGAAATCGGCGCGGACACATTGGTCTATCAGGATCTGGAAGCCCTGGAAGCCTCGATTCGCGTCCTGAACCCGCGCCTCACCGAGTTCGACAGTTCCTGTTTCAATGGTCAATACATCACCGGCGACGTGACGCCGGAATACCTGAACGCGGTGGAAGCCCGGCGTAACGGCAGGCCTGCCGGCATGGAAGAGGATGGCGAGAATTCCCGCCAGATGGTGCTGGGTCTTGCCACGGATGAGGAAGGACAGGATTGATGCTGCACGCGCCCATCGTTTCCCCCCTGCCAGACGGCCTGCAAGCCGAAACGCTGGCCGTGCGCGCCGGGCAGGCGCGCAGTCCCTTTGGCGAACATGCCGAGGCGATGTATCTTACCTCCAGTTTCGTGTTCGAGAACGCGGCGCAGGCGGCGGCGCGTTTTGCCGATACCGAGGAAGGCAACGTCTACGCCCGTTTTTCCAACCCGACCACGCGCATGTTCGAAGCGCGCCTGGCGGCGTTGGAAGGCGCGGAAGACTGCATCGCCACGGCGAGCGGCATGTCCGCGATCCTGTCCCTGTGCCTGGCGACCCTGAAGGCGGGCGATCATGTGGTCGCCTCCAACGGTCTCTTTGGCGCGACCTCGCAACTGTTCAACAACATCCTGTCGCGCTGCGGCATCGTGACGAGCACGGTGGAGGCAACGGACCTTGCCGCGTGGCGCGCCGCCATCCGCCCGGAAACGCGCCTCTTTTTCCTGGAAACGCCAACCAATCCGCTCACCGCTATCGTCGATATCGCCGCGCTCGCACAAATGGCGCACGAACGCGGCATTCTGGTTGCGGTAGATAACAGCTTTTGTTCTCCCATCCTGCAAAAGCCGCTGCAACTGGGCGCGGACGCCAGCGTCTATTCCGCCACCAAATACCTGGACGGGCAGGGCAGGGTATTGGGCGGCGCGGTCTGCGGCGCGAAAAGCCTCACCGACGAGGTGTTCAGATTCCTGCGCACGGCAGGCCCCACGCTTTCCGCCTTCAACGCCTGGGTGCTCCTGAAGGGACTGGAAACCCTGAAACTGCGCATCGAGGCGCAGTCCGCCAGCGCCTTGAAGCTGGCGCAGCGGCTGGAAGCGCATGCGAAGGTGGCGCGGGTGTATTACCCCGGCCTCGCCTCGCATCCGCAACACGCGCTGGCGAAAAAGCAACAGACGATGGGCGGCGGCATCGTCAGCTTCGAGGTGAAGGGCGGCAGGAAGGAAGCCTGGCAGGTAATCGACGCCTGCCGGCTGATCTCGATTACCGCCAACCTGGGCGACGTGAAAACCACGATCACCCATCCCGCCAGCACCACCCACGGCCGCCTGACCCCGGAAGCCCGCGCCGCCGCCGGCATCTCCGAATCCCTCCTGCGCCTCTCCATCGGCCTGGAAGCCCCGGAAGACATCCTCCAGGATTTGCGCGGCATCGGGTGAGTCGTCAGGGATCAGGAATCAGGGATCAGAGGACAGAGCGCTCGCTTTGTGGTCAGTGGTCTGTAGTCCGTGGTCGCGCGTTGGGCGCGGTTGGCTCCGTTGGCTTTGTCAGGGGTGGCAACCCTGCCGCCCGTTTTCGGTTTGTGGGCGAGCGGCGCTTCCTTCCCCCCTGACAAGGGGGGATTGAGGGGGGTTTGCGACGGGTCGGGTTGCGTCAAACCCTTGGTTCTTGCTCCACCGCCGCAAACCCCTCCCCGGCCCTCCCCTTGTCAGGGGAGGGAGGTTGCGCGCTCTTGGAATGCGCAATCATGATGAACACGCCTCCCCACGGAATACAGACCACTGACCACAAAG
>JAITEO010000145.1 GCA_031281985.1 Zoogloeaceae bacterium
TGACCAACCAGATCGTCGGTCCGTGGATGTCGATGGTCGGCACCGTGCGCCGCGGCGCGCTCGAGGAATACGTCGAGGCCTGCGAGCGCGCGGTGCCGATGCCGGCGCACGCCATCGGCGGAAACCTCTCCTGCCTGGGCGAGCTGGCGCGCGCCGAACTGTATTTCGCGCGCGGCCACCTGAAGACGGCCGAGCAGTTCGTCATGCTGACCCTGCAGAGGACGCGGGAGCGGAATCAATACGACATTCGCAACCGGGCGCTGCTGTACCTGCTGCGCATCGCGTTCGCGGAAGGGGATTATGCCAAGACCGAACAGGCGATCCGCGAACTGAAAAGACAGCTCGAAGTGCCCGACTATCCCGCGCGCTACCTCACCTACGATATCGTCATGGGATGGTACCGGCTGATGCTGGGCGAGCCGGAACTCGTCGCCGACTGGCTGAAGACCGATTTCGAGCAGGGCTCGACCTCGTCGTTCATCGAAGTCTTCGGCAATCGCATCAAGATGAGGTATTTCTTCCTGAACCGACAATACCACAAGCTGCTGGCTTTCCTGGAAGGGTGGCAGGAAGCGAAGCGCTACCTGTTCGGCCGGCTCTACGTCAAGACGCGGGAAGCCATCTGCCGCTACCAGATCAAGGATCGCGACGGCGCGCTCGCGAGCCTGCGCGAAGCCTGGGAGATGTGCCATGCCAACGAGATCGTCAGCGTATTCGCCGAACTCGGCAAGGACATGCGCACGCTGACGACCGCGGCCCTGCGCGACAAGAACGCCGGCATCCCGCGCGATTGGCTGGAGAACATCAACCGCAAATCGGCGACCTTTGCGAAACGGCAGCAGACCGTCATCGCCGCGTACCGGAAGGCCAACCACCTGGGGGACGAGATCAGGCTTTCGCCGCGCGAGACGGAAGTGCTGGCCGACCTGTATCAGGGTCTGTCGCGCCCGGAAGTCGCCGTCGTGCGGAATCTTTCCATCAATACCGTCAAGCTCATCGTGAATACCCTGTACACCAAGCTCGGCGCCAACAACATTTCCGACATCATCCGCATCGCGGTGGAAAAAAAGCTGATTCGTTGAACCTGAGAACTAAAATCCAAGCCGTAACTCTTTGATTAAAAAATAGGATTTCGAATACCCGCATTGGGGATGGACTCAAACATGGACTTATTCCTGTTCCTTGTCCGGCGGGTCTTTCGGCCAGTGTCCGCCTGAATCCATCGCCTTCCTGCGAGTGGGGAGAGTGTAATCCCAAAGCGATGAACTCGTCCGCCATGACTGGATCAGCTTTTATAAAATTTGTCGATAAAGAATCGGGGGACGACGAAGATCGGATTTTTTATGGTTTTGAGGTTCGTATCGAGGTGACATGGCGGCTCCTTATCCAACCTTCAATATAAACATCATTTATGTTAAATATAACATATTGAAAATATTGATATATTTTATTATTTATGCTGCTACTTGTATCGCGAATTGGAATTAGGTCCTGGTACCGATTCTTTTCGGAATCTCATCATGCCCCATCCCATATTTCACCTGACCCCCAAGCGGAACCCCAAGCGTCTGGCCCGTTCGTTCCCCAAGCCTTGTTGCTCGACACTCGCCTAAAACCCATGGAACGGAACGCCTGGACCTACATCCGGCAACGGCAGGTCTATGACGGACAGTGTAAGTGGGCCGGACTCTCCAACATGCACGGTCTGCGGCATCGCTATGCACAGACGCGGTATGAAGTGCTGGCGGGATGGGCTGCGCCCAAGGCTGGCGGTCCCAGGGCAAACCAGCTTGATCCATTCCAACGCCAGAGCGATCGGCTCGCCCGGCAAGAGATCAGCCGTGAGCTTGGGCATGAGCGGATCGCGGTGACAACGGTTTACCTGGGGAATTAAAAACTAAAACTCGACCATTCCAGCGTATAGATGAATGAAATGACTTCATCCACGTCCCGTGATGCGCCGGAATTTTTCCTGAAGCTGTTCGTGCGTTTCCCGATGATCGGGATGGACGAAAATACATTCGATCGGGCAGACGAGCTCGCATTGATGCTCGGTGTAATGTCCGACGCATTCGGTGCAAAGCTCCGGGTCGATCTCGAAAATCTCCGGGCCCTGGGTGATGGCGCCGTTCGGGCATTCCGCTTCGCATACGTCGCAGTTGATGCATTCATCGGTAATCATCAAGGCCATGATGCTTTTCTCATGTAAAGTGAATCGAAGCCGTCAGGCCGGGATCGGCGCGAATTGATAGGCGGCGGCCAGCAATCCGGCCACGGCGGTAAACAGCGGCAAGACGAAGGTCTGGCGTTCCGAATGACCGCGCCAGCGACGCAGCAGCCGTTGCGCGATCGAAATGCTCCAGATCAGCCCGGTCGACATGCCGGCGAGCCGCAGCCAGGGCAGGACGCGCCATGCGCTGACGCCGTTGTCCGCCAGGATGGAGAGCGAATATTCCATAGCGCCCAGTGCCAGTCCAATGCCGGAGAGCGGGATCAAGGCATAGGCCAGCGCGTCGGCCAGCTTCTTCTGCCCACGTGCCGCAAACAACAAACCGGCGCCGACCAGCACGCCCAACGCGAACGTCATGCCGACGATACTCGCCAGAGCGGCGAGGGCGTCGATCAGATCGGCGTGCGCGCTCGCGCGCGAGAACAGCCATCGCGGAGCCTCGGCCTGCCAGAACGCCGTGTCCCCGATTCCATGCCGCAGCGCCGCCAGCAGTTGCCGATGCCATGCGCTGCCGTTCCAGTGCGCTACCGCATAAAGCAGTCCGATCAGCACGAACAGGATTCCAGCCGCTTCCCATCCCCGCACCTCCTCCGGTTCCAGCGTGGCGAGTTCCTCCCCCGGCCATCGCCAGGACAGGGCGACCGCCTGGCGATGGCCGCTGCAACGACCACACATGTTGCATTTTTCATTGCTTTTCAGACGGCGCACGTCCAGGAGCGGCGGACAATCCACGCCGCCTGGCGCGGGACCGGGCGCTGCGTCCCAGGCGACGCGATCCACCTTGAAGTGCAGCACGGCGCAGCGCGCCAGCAGCGAGAAGATGCCGGCTCCGGGACAGACGAAACGGCACCAGACCCGCTTGCCGCGGCCAAAGATCAACCCCGTGCAAAGCGAAGCCAGCGAGGTTCCGCCGATGATCAGCAGACTCATCGACGCCGAGTGAAAAGCGTCGATTGAGTGCTCGTAAAAGGTAATGAGGGAAAAAAGCAGCAAGGGGAGCGCCGGCTTGTACAACCAGCCCGGCACTTTCCGGCCTCGCCCGTGGCGGCTGGCGAATTCGGTGAGCGTACCATCGGGACACAGGAGGCCGCACCAGAACTGGCCGAAGATCAACATGCTCAGGATCACGCCCGGCCACCACACTCCCCAGAAGAGCGCTTCCGCGAAGCGGGCCAGACTGTCGAACACGCCCGCGCGCACCTCGGTTTCCGGCAGGCAGGCCGGAATCACCAGCAGGAAAAGATAAACCGCGACGATGCTCCATTGCAGCTTGCGGATATGATCCTGTCGGCGTTGCAGCAGGTCGCCGAACGCCTTGGCGCGTTCCGGCGCGAAGACGCTGCCACCACGACGGGGAAAGACGATGAGTTGTTCGTGTTCCACGCGTGGATTCAAGGCTTGGCTCGCCAGGCATTCACGATGCGTTGCGCCGTCTTGCGCACATCGAGATCCGGATCGTCCGTCGCCAGTTTTTGTAACACCGGCAATACGGATGGGTCTCCGATCGCTTCCAAGGCATTCGCCGCTTCCTTACGCAAATTGCTCATCGTGTGCTCGAGCGCTTTCAACAGCGACGGAACGGCGGCCCGCGCCTCGAGCCGTCCCAGGACATCGGCGGCCTTGAGGCGGACTTGCCAGTACTTGTCCAGGGCAAGCGCCTCGATCAGTCCTGCAGCACTTTCCGGATCGAGCCGCTTGCCGAGCGTGACCGCCGCCGCCTCGCGCACCTCCCAGTCCTCGTCCCGCAAGGCGTCCAGCAGTGCCTTGCGCGCGACCGGCCGGGCGTCGTCCTGTGCAAAACCCAGCGCGCCGGCCGCCGCCTTGCGCACTTCCGGCGACGGGTCGATCACTCGCCCGGCGATCGCCGCGATGGCCCGCGCGTCGCGCAAATAGGCCAGCACACCGATGGCTTCGCGCCGTACCCGGGGCAAGGGATCGTCCAATGCGGCGATCGCCGGGGTCAGCGCCGCCGGCTCGCGCAATTCGCGCAGGCCGCGCAGGATCGCCGCGCGCGAATCGCCCGCGGAAGAGGCCAATACCCTCACCAGCGCAGGTCCGCCCTCGCCGTCGCGCAATTCGGCCAGGGATGCCGCCGCGGCATGGCGCACGTCGGCGTCCGCATCGTCGAGCAGCGCCAGCAGACTCTCCACCGCCGGGAGCGCGCCGATGCCTTCGAGCGCCCGCGCTGCCTCCAGCCGCACCTCGGCGACCGGGTCGCGCGATGCGCGCAAGTAAACGGCAAGCCCTGCGCTGTCGAATTCGTCATTCACTTCGCGCACCGCGATCCTGCGCACCGCCGGATCGTCGTCGGCAAGCCGCGCCCCCAGCCGGGAAGGGAGTTCGAAATCGGATTCTGCCCCGGCCATGGACTCAGCGCACCAGGTAAGGCATTTCGACGCGAATCGCCTTGGTCGGGCAATCCTGCTGACACGGCAGGCAATACCAGCATTCGTCATAAGTCATCACGATCCTGCCGTGTTCGTCGAGTTTGAGGATGTCGGTCGGGCAGACGTCGATGCAGGTGCGGCACCCCTTGTCGGCGATGCACTTGTCGTGATCGACGAGGATCGATACGGCAAAATCCGGGTCGTTTTTGGTCAGGCTCATGGCGATGCTCCTCGATATCTTTCAGACCGGCGCGGTTTCCAGGCGCAACTCGTGGTAGGCGTTCCTTTCGGCGTCGCCGATGGGCACGATGTAATCGGGGACCGGGCGGGTGAAGAATTCGGGATTCCCCGCGGAAGTCTTGCGCACTTCGACGAAACAGTTCCAGCGCACGTCGTCGCGCTCGGGAAAATCGGTGCGGTAGTGATACAGGCCCCAGCGGCTTTCGGTGCGATACAGCGAAGCCAGCGCGGCCAGCTCGGCGCAATCGAGAATGGCGAAAACCTCCATGGCGCGCATCAGTTCGTGCGGGTTTTCGGCCTTAACGTGTTGGAGGTCCTCGCGGATTTCGGCGAAACGCGCAAGGCCGATTTCCATCTTGCGCGTAACCTTGGGCGGTTGCAGATAATCGTTGACCAGGCGCCGCAGCTTGTACTCGATCTTGGTGGCCTGCAAGCCGTTCTGCCGCAGGAGCGGAGCCAGAACGCGCGAGCGTTCGCGCTCCACCTGCTCCGCGTCATACTCGGGAAGCGCGAGTCCCTCCAGATAATCTACCGCGTCTTCGCCGGCGATCTGCCCGAACACCATCGCGCCGAGCATGTAGTTGTGCGCCACGTTGGCGAGATCGCCTGCCGCGTAGAGACCCGGTACCGTCGTGCGCGCGTGTTCGTCCACCCACACGCCCGAGGCGCTGTGGCCGCCGCACAGGCCGATTTCGGAGATGTACATCTCGACCAGGTCCTTGCGGTAATCGGTGCCGCGCCCCCAGTGGAACAGTCCGCGCGAGGGCCGTTCAGTGATGTGCAAGACGTTTTCGATGCGCTTGACGGTTTCATCGGCGAGGTGATCGAGTTTGAGGAAAACCGGGCCGTTGCCGCTCTCCAGTTCGCGCCAGAACTCGAACATCATCTGTCCGCTCCAGTAATCGCTCTTGATGAAGCGTTCTCCCCTGGCATTGACCGTGTAGCCGCCGAAAGGGCCGGTCACGTAGGCGCAGGCCGGACCGTTGTAGTCCTTGATCAGCGGATTGATCTGGAAACACTCCAGCCCGGACAGTTCCGCTCCCGCGTGATAGGCCATGCCGTAGCCGTCGCCCGCGTTGTTCGGGTTCTCGTAAGTGCCGAACAGATAGCCCGAGGCCGGCAGACCCAGGCGGCCCGCCGCGCCGGTGCACAACACCACCGCGCGTGCGCGCGCCACCACGAGATCTCCGGAACGTGAATCCAGTGCGACGGCTCCGGCGATGCGGCCATCCTTTCCGGTCAACAGGCGTGTGGCGGTCAGGCGATTGGAAACCTCGACGCCCAGACGTTTGAGCTGGCGGAAAATCACCTTCTTGACGTTGTATCCCTCCGGCATGGGAAGGACGTACGAACCCAGGTGATGCACCTTCTTGACCGCATAGTCGCCGGTTTCGTCCTTCTCGAATTTGACGCCCCAGTCGTCGAGCTCGCGGATCATCCCGTAGCTGCGTGTGGCGTAAGCCATGATCGTATGCTGGTTGACGATGCCGTCGTTGGCGATGGTGATTTCCCGAACGTATTGTTCCGGCGTCGCGTAACCGGGAATGATGGCGTTATTCACGCTGTCCATCCCCTCGGTGATCGCGCCGCAGCGCTTCACGTTGGCCTTGTCCAGCAGCAGCACGCGCAAGTCCGGCGCCTTGGCCTTGGCCTTGATCGCGGCGATCGGCCCGGCCGTGCCGCCGCCGATCACCAGAATGTCGGTCTCGATGTTTCTGGTTTCCATGGAGTCGTTCCATTTCTTTGGTGTGAAAGACATGGGAGCGCGGGCATCTCGCCCGCGCTCCATCGTTTTGCCTTTCGTGAATCAGCCGCGACTGGCGCGCAGTTGATAACGAAAGGCATTGTTGCGGTAGTACAGATATTCGAAATCGATGGGTTCTCCGGCGGTGGTCCAGGTCAGGCGTTCGCAGCGCAGGATCGGCGCGCCGACGGAGACGCCGAGTTGCTCGGCAAGAACGGCATCGGCGGATACGGCGTCGACCATCAGATCGGCATACGCCAGCGGCGTGGCGTAGTCGTTTTCGATGATCAGAAAGATGTCGCGCTTCGCCAGATCCTCGTGCGCCAGGCGCTCGCCGAGAACACGGCGCACGTAGGTCACGTCGAACGAAATGGGATTGCCGTCGGCGTAACGCACGCGCCGTATCTCGATCAGCGGGCTGCCGTCGGAAACTTGCAGGCGTACGGCCACCGCCGGCGGAGCGGCGACGGAGACGAAACTCACCACCCGGTTGGTGACCGTGATTCCCAGGTTCTGCATGGCCTCGCCGAAACCCTGAAGACGTTCGCTTTTCTGGAAAGGACGCGGTTTCGCCACGAAAGCGCCTTTCCCGGCGACCTTGAAAATAAGTTGTTCATTTTCCAGATCGCTCAAGGCCCGGCGCACCGTGATGCGGCTGGCTTTGTAGAGCCTGCCCAGTTCACTTTCCGACGGGATGCGTTCGTGCTGCCTCAGCTTGCCGGTGCATATCTCTTCGCGCAAGGCGTCCTTGATCTGGGCATAAAGCGGCCAGGACTGCTGTCCGCGGGACGCCGGGGGCCACTGTTGATGACCGGTCATGACAAGCTGCCCTCCAGAGGGATTTCCAAGGGGAGCCAGCAGACTAGCTCTTGCTTTCCGATACCGGAACGAAGTTATTTCGATATTGATATACCCTGTCATGACAGGTGGCCGTGAACGAAACACCGGCGGGAGCGCATGTCATATCAGGACATATTGTTATAAAAATTATTTTGTTCCGAAAAGCCCGGAGTGCTTCTACATTCCTTTCGTCGGGGAATAGGACCCGCCATCGCCAAGGAGAAAAAAGTGCTCACGAACAGAACGATACTCGGCCTGT
Organism: Zoogloeaceae bacterium; assembly: GCA_031281985.1. Taxonomy (GTDB): domain Bacteria; phylum Pseudomonadota; class Gammaproteobacteria; order Burkholderiales; family Rhodocyclaceae; genus Azovibrio. The sequence goes on from JAITEO010000145.1 coordinate 7,701, forward strand.
TTTTCGCGCTGACGACCGTAGCCGCGCAGGCAGAAACGATTCAGATCGCCATCGGACACCAAAGCATGTGCACCGATACCTATACCTCGGGCATCGTGGTCAAGGA
>JAITEO010000287.1 GCA_031281985.1 Zoogloeaceae bacterium
ACTGTCAGGAGAAAGAAAACGACAACAAGGCGCTCCTGGAAGGCGTCACCCTTGCCTATGCCGGGCAATTCGGCGCGTGGCGTCTGACGGCAACCTACGACTGGCTGAACGCCAAAAACAACAGCAAGGACGCAAGCGGCGTTGGGTACGAACGCCTGTCCCACCGCGCGCGCGACAAGGCGACGCTGAATCTGGCGCACGCCTGGGGCAAGCTGGAAACCGGCGTGGAAATCATCGCCGTTGGCCGCCGTTATAACGGGAACTACCCGAAAACCGCCGCCGACAAGGAAGAACTCGGCGGCTATGCCCTGACCAACCTGACCGCCCGCTACGCGCTCGGCAAGAACCTCACGCTGGAAGCTCGCCTGAACAACCTCTTCGACAAGCAATACGAAACCACACGCGGCTACGGCACGGACGGCTTCAACGCCTTCCTCGGCCTGCGCTATTCTGGCCGCAGATGACATGGCAAGGAATATGAAACGGATCCAACATCAGGCGCGCAACGCCCGCGAATCCTTCTCTCTGCTGTCTCTTGCCCTCTGTCTTCTGCTCCTGACGCCGGCAGCGGCACGCGCCAGTGATTGTCCGCGCATCATCAGCCAGTCGCCCTACCTGACGCGGGCGCTGAAATGGCTGGGGCGCGGTGAATGCATCGTCGGCGTTTCCCGCTACGAGCGTGAGGACATGGCGCTTCCGCGCACCGGCGGCATCCTCGACCCGGACGCCGAAGCCATCCGCGCCCTCGCGCCGGACCTCATCGTGACCTCCAACTGGGCGGACGCCGAGCGCATGGCGCGCGTCACGCCCCCCGGCGCGCGTCTTTTGCGCCTGGATGGCTTTGGCTCGCTCGCGGATGTCGAGAACATGTTGCGGACGTTGGCAAAAGCCAGCCGCGCCAAGGATGGCGCGGCCAAGATTGCCGCCTTCGGCAGGGCCTGGCGGCAGGCGGCGCAAAAGCTCGCGGCGCAAAATCGCGGCAAGCGCGTACTCGTGCTTTCCAGTTGCGGGGGCGAACCCTACGCCTTTGGCCGCAAACACCTCGTCGGCGACATTTTCGCGCAGGCGGGTTTTGAAGTCGTGGAAAGCGCCGAAAAAGTCCGGCATGCCGACGTAAAAACGCTGATGACGGAAACAAAACCGGAAATCGTGGTCGCGCTGGGCAGCGCGTCCGCCGAATCCTGCCGCATGCTCGCCCCCAGCCTCGATATCCGCGTCGTCGGCCTCGACGCCGACCACTTCATCCACCCCGGCCCCGACCTGCTGCAAGCCTACGCGGAAATGCTGGAAGCCTTCCTGGTTGACGGCAAAAAGTAAAACCCCACTTTTTGTGCGGCAAGGCCGCATTTTGCTCGCGCAAAACCAGCGCGAGCTATGCGGTTTTCGTAGGGGCGCGCTGCGCGCGCCCGCAAACCCCTTCATGCCGCGTGAAGGCCGACGGGCGCACGCAGTGCGCCCCTACGAGACCGCGTGACCGCTCCCACACCTGAGTTAGACGGTCTCTACGCCTGTCACTTCTTGACGCCTTCCTTGCCGCCGTCCCCTTCCTTTTTTGCGCCCTGCCCGCGAAAATCCAGCCAGTTTTCCAGCGGGCGGGTTTCCATGCTCTTGGCAAACAGGAAGCCCTGCACGAAGCCGCAGCCGTGTTTTTGCAGGAATTCGAGTTGCGCGGACGTTTCCACGCCCACGGCAACCACTTCCAGTCCCAGTTCCGCCGCTTGGGAAAGCGTGGCGACCGCGATGGCAAAGGCTTCGGGATTCTCCGGCAAGCCGGTGACGAACGACCGATCCAGCTTCAGGCGTGTAAAGGGGAGGCGTTCCAGATGCGCGAGGCTGGAAGCGTCCGCGCCGAAATCGTCCATTGCCAGGTTGAAGCCCATGCCGCGCAGATAGATCAGGCGATCGCGCAACATCTCGTCCGCTTGCCGCAGAACGTTTTCGCCGATTTCCAGTTCCAGGTAATGCGGGTCCGCGCCCGTGCGGGAAACGACGCTTTCCAGCATGCGCACGAAATCGCCGCGGCACACCTGCGAGGCGGAAACATTGACCGCCACGCGCAGTCTGCGCGCGCGCCAACTCACCTGTTGCCGGCAGGCTTCGAGGAACACCCATTCCCCCAGCGGCAGTATCACGCCGGAATCCTCGGCGGCGGAAAGGAAATTCTCCGGAAGAACCAGCCCGTCATCCGGATGCCGCCAGCGCAGCAACGCCTCGCAGACCAGGACGTGATCATCGCTCACCGTCACCTGCGGCTGGTAATGCAGGATGAATTCATTGCGATCCAGACCCTGGCGCAACGCGCTTTCCAGCATCCGGCTCTCGAAGATGCGGGCGTTCATGCGCGGCTCGAAGAACAGGAAACGATCTCGTCCCGCTTCCTTGGCCCTGCGCATGGCCATGTTGGCGTTATGGGTCAGCACGTCCAGTTCCCTGCCGTCTTCCGGATACAGCGCGATGCCGATGCAGGCCGTGACGGACAGATCGACGCCCTCGAACTGCACGGGAGAACGCAGGGTCATCAGCAAACGGCTGGCGATGTCGGCGGCGATTTCGGAACGATCCAGTTGCGGCAACAACAACAAGAACTCATCATCCGCCAGCCGCGCCACGACATCATCGCCACGCAGCGCGTTCTTCAGGCGTTGCGCCGCCACCGTGAGCAGATGATCGCCCGCCGGACGCCCAAAGGACGCGTTGACGCGCTTGAACTGGTCGAGATTGATCACCATGACCGCCAGCGTATATTCGCTGTGCTTCTGGATGGTCGCCAGCGCCGCCTGCGCGCGGTTGTGCCAGAGCGCGCCATCGGGCAGGCGGGTCAGCGTGTCGTGGCAGGACAGCAGGCGCAGGCGCGTGTCGCTTTGCCGCTGCACGCTCACGTCGCGCACGATGCCCTGGATGCGCCGCGCGCCGCTGGTGTCGTCCCCGATGCTGATGAAGAAGGAAAGCAGCAGCGCCTTGTCGCGCTCCGTGTTGTCCAAGACGGCATCCTCGCCCGGCAGCAGATGGCAATCCAGCGTGATGTTGCCTTTTTCCGTGCTCCGCACGGTTTCCAGCGCCTTCAAGAGCCGCGCGCGATCCTGCGGCAGCACCCGGGCGCAGAGTTTTTCCCAACTCTCCAGCCGATCGGCGGTGGTGCCCAGCATGGCGCACAGTTCATTGGAAACGATGAAGCGTCCGTCGCCGCAAATCTCCCAACTGCCCATGCGCGAGGCGCGCTGCACCCAGGAAAGGATTTCCGTCTGCTCCTGCAGGCGCGTATTCGATACGCGCAGACGCGAAAGATGACGGCGCGCGTCGACCTGCCTGCGCCAGAGTTCGCTGGTATGGTTGAGCAGGAAAATGACGAACAGGGACAGCATCAGGGTGCACACGGCAATGCTCGCCCAGATGTCCCAGCCCCAGTGTCCCAGCGCCAACCTCGATGGCTTGCGCGTCCGCAATTCCCATTCCTGACCCTCCAGGGAAAACCGGTGACTGCGCGTGAAATGCTCGGTCTTCCAGCTATCCATCTCGCATTCCGGCGCGCCCGCGATATGGATGAGGGTATCGCCGCGCGCCGGATCTCGCTGCACCAGGCAGGCTTCCAGCTCTTCCGGCAATACGGACGCCAGCATTTTTCGGACATCCAGCAAGCTGACAATCAATCCCCGCCAGGGGTGTTCCGTCCGGGAATCCGCGGATATCAGGTAATACAGCGTGAATTTAGCCGTATCCGCATCCGTATCCAGGATGCCGCCGCGCTGCATGACCGGCTTGCCCGCGGTCTTCGCCTTTTCCAATATGGCGCGCACATGCGGCAAGGCATAGGCGTTCAATCCCGGAAAAGCCTCGTTGCCCTCGAAGGAGGTCAAATACAAAAAGGGCAGATACCCCTCCGGGGCAGGCGCGGCCACGGAAAAATGCCCTCCGGCATCCCGGTCGCGGATCTGGAAACCGGCCTCGCCCATTTCCCGCAACCGCGCCTCGAAAGCGGCGCGCTGCGCGGGGCGGACATACGGCGCCCAGGCAAACTGTCCCATGCCCAGCGAATTGCGCGGCTCCAGGGGTTGCAGGAAGGTCTGCCAGTCCCGCGCGCTCAATTCGGGTTGCAGATACATCAACCGTCCCAGGGCCAGGAGATAGCCTTCGTTCTGCTCCAGATAACGGGAAAACGTCGCCGCCGCCTGATCGCTTGCCGCGTTGAAATGCGCCTCCGTCCGCTCCCGCTCCCGTCCCAGCACATACAGAAAGGAGACCATCAACAGCACGAACGCCACGATGATCGGCAAACCCGTGTTGATGCGCTGTTCCCGCCAATAATCCCGCGGCTGGGCAAAGAGGATGAACATCAGGGGAGAGGCCAGCAAAATGCCCAATACGTCCCCCAGCCACCAGATCAGACCCGACAACCAGATTTCCTCCAGGGGAACCCTCCCCGCCCAGAGCAACAAGGCCATCCCCGGAACTGCGCCGATCAGGCAACTCAACGGCGCCACCATGAACAGCAGGCGCAACATGTGCCGCATCTTGAAGCCCGGCAGACTGCGCGCCAGCCAATACCCCGCCAACGCCTGCAACAGGAGGATCGGCGCCAGGCCAATCAACCCCCACCAGCCAGACGGCACGCCCAGACGCAGAACCAGCGCGGTTTCCAGCATCAGCGCGCCCAGCAATATCCCCGGCCACAGCCACTTGCCATAAATAATCAACGCCGCCAGGGCAATGCCCGCCGGAGGAAAAATCGGCAACACATAACTCGGACTGGTCATGCCCAGAAAAAACAGCCCCAGAACACAATAGACCAGCGCCAAAAGAAGAATGCCGCGAACCCTGTGCAGCATCACCGGCAAGACCGCCATGAAACCACCTCTTCATCAATCTCCGTATTCTATCCCTACATTCTTGCAGGGGGTAAGCGAAGTGCGCCTCAAAAAGTAAAACCCTGCTGCTCAGGCAGGAGGAAAACCGCGCGCCCCAGATACGCCCAGGCTATGCTCAACCTTGGGAAACCAGCAAGGGCTTCGTCGCATTCCGCTACGCGGAACCAGCCTGTGGCTGTCCCTCGACCCACAGCCTTGTCCTCCACCTTGAGAAGGGAGGGGGGACTGAGGGGGTCATCCTGTCCATCCTGTTCATCCTGTCAAAATTGTTTTTCCTCCCGACAAGGGGGGA
>JAITEO010000063.1 GCA_031281985.1 Zoogloeaceae bacterium
ATTTTTTCCCGCACGGAACTTGCATCATGGAAGCAGAACGACTCAATGGCATTCTCAATCGTCTCGACGACCTGGCGGCGCGGGCGGGTGAATTGCGGAGGTATCTTTGACTACGATCAGAAGCACGAACGGCTGATTGTCGTCAATCTGGAACTGGAAGACCCCAGGGTCTGGGAGGACGCCAAGCGCGCCCAGGCGCTGGGACAGGAAAAGCGCGCGCTGGAAGACGTGGTGCTGGCGTTGTCGAGCGTCGATCAGGATTTGCGGGATGCGCGCGAACTGTTCGACATGGCGCGCGCGGAAAGCGACGACGACACCCTGTACGGCATCGAGGATGATGCCAAAGGCATCGAGGAGACCGTGGGGCGCATGGAGTTTCGCCGCATGTTCAACCATCCGCAGGATATCAATCCCTGTTTTCTGGAAATCCAGGCGGGCGCGGGCGGCACCGAAGCGCAGGACTGGGCTTCGATGCTCTTGCGGATGTATCTCAAGTACGGCGAAAAAAAGGGCTTCCAGGTGGAAGTCATGGAAGAATCCGAAGGCGACGTGGCGGGCATCAAGGGCGCGACGGTGAAATTTTCCGGCGAGTACGCCTATGGCACGCTACGCACGGAAACCGGCATTCACCGGCTGGTGCGAAAATCGCCCTTCGATTCCAACGCCCGGCGGCACACCAGTTTTTCCTCGGTATTCGTCTATCCAGAGGTAGACGATTCCATCGAAATCGAGATCAACCCGGCGGACGTGCGTGTGGATACTTTCCGCGCGTCCGGCGCGGGCGGCCAGCACATCAACAAGACCGACTCCGCCGTGCGCCTCACGCACGCGCCCACCGGCATCGTGGTGCAATGCCAGAACGACCGCTCGCAACACCGGAACCGCGACGAAGCCTGGAAAATGCTGCGCGCCCGCCTCTACGAACACGAATTGCGCAAGCAACAGGCCGAACAGCAAAAACTGGAAGACGCCAAATCCGACATCGGCTGGGGACACCAGATTCGCTCCTACGTGCTCGATCAATCCAGGGTCAAGGATCTACGCACCAACGTCGAAACCGGCAACACCCAGGCCGTGCTCGACGGCGACCTGGACGCCTTCATCGAGGCCAGCCTGAAACAGGGCGTATAGGGGAAAGCGTCAAAAAGTGAAAACCTACTTTTTGTGCGGCTTTGCCGCATCTGGCTTCGCCAGACCAGCCTTCGGCTGTCCTGCGGCCTTCGGCCTTGTGCCGGTTCAGTTTGCAAAAAAGGACAGGCAAAGCCTGCCCTTTTTTGGGTAAAGGCAACGAAAACCCCAAGACCGCGCTGGTTTTTCGTTGGGTTTTAATGGTTTGAAGGCGAAGCTTGCTTTGCCTTCAAACCCAAGATAAACCGGCAAAAAGTAGGTTTTCACTTTTTGCCGTATAAATAGGAATCCAGCATGTCCAATTCGGAAGCAAACACCATGACGCAGGAAGACGAAAATCACATCATCGCCGAGCGCCGGCAAAAGCTCGCACGGTGGCGGCGGCAGGGCGGCGCGTATCCCAATGATTTCCAGCGCGCGAATACTGCCGACAAGCTGCATGAAAACTATGGCGGCAAGACGGCGGAAGAACTGGAAAGCCTGCCGGTGGAAGCGCGCATTGCCGGGCGGATCTTGCTGAAGCGCGTCATGGGCAAGGCGTCCTTCGTCACGCTCCAGGATCTGTCGGGACGCCTGCAACTCTACGTCAGCCGGGATCATGTCGGCGAGGCCGTCTATGCCGAATTCAAGCACTGGGACATCGGCGACATCGTCGGCGCGGTGGGGACGTTGATGAAGACGAAAACCGGCGAACTCTCGCTCAAGACGAGCGAACTGCGCCTGCTTTCCAAGTCCCTGCGCCCCTTGCCGGACAAATTCCACGGACTCATCGACGTGGAACAGAAATACCGTCAGCGTTATGTCGACCTCATCGTGAGCGAGGAAACCCGCTTTACCTTCGCCGCCCGCAGCCGCATCCTCCAGAGCCTGCGCGACCACATGCGCCATCATGGCTTCATGGAAGTGGAAACGCCCATGCTGCACCCGATTCCCGGCGGCGCGACCGCGAAGCCCTTCATCACCCATCATAACGCGCTGGATATGGAAATGTTCCTGCGCATCGCGCCGGAACTGTATCTGAAGCGCCTGGTGGTCGGCGGCTTCGAAAAGGTCTTCGAGGTCAATCGCAACTTCAGGAACGAAGGGCTTTCTCCCCGGCACAACCCGGAATTCACCATGATGGAATTCTACGAAGCCTACGCCAATTACCGGACCCTCATGGATTTCACCGAAGGCTTGCTGCGCCACGCCGCGCGCGAAGCCTTGCGCACGGAAACCTTCGTCTACCAGGGGCGGGAAATCGATTTTTCCCGCCCCTTCGCGCGGCTCACCATCACCGAGGCCATCCGCCAGCAGCATCCCGAATACACGCCGGAACAATTGAATGACGCCGCGTGGCTGACCGCCGAAATCCAGCGCCAAGGCGAAAAAGTGCTGCCCGGCGGCGTCGGCGCGCTGCAACTGCAACTCTTCGAGGCCTGCGCCGAAAGCCAGCTCTGGCAGCCCACCTTCCTCATCGACTATCCGGTGGAAGTTTCGCCGCTCGCCCGCGCTTCCGACGCCAACCCGGAAATTGCCGAACGCTTCGAACTCTTCATCGCCGGGCGCGAAATCGCCAACGGTTTTTCCGAACTGAACGACCCGGAAGACCAGGCCGCCCGCTTCCAGGCACAGGCCAAGGCCAAGGACGCGGGCGACGAGGAAGCCATGTACTACGACGCCGACTACGTCCGCGCCCTGGAATACGGCCTGCCGCCCACCGGCGGCTGCGGCATCGGCATCGACCGCCTGGTCATGCTCCTGACCGACAGCCCCGCCATCCGCGACGTAATCCTCTTCCCGCAGATGCGGCAGCAGAGGACTGAGGACTGAGTTTCAGAGGACAGATGCGGACGGCGCGAATGGCCTTTTCGCTTTTCGTGGTTTCGGATGATGGAACTACCGTTTGGATTGCGGCACATTGTGCATCATGAACAGAGGTTCCAGGGCGGTCGACTTCCATTTCGTCTGCGGT
>JAITEO010000128.1 GCA_031281985.1 Zoogloeaceae bacterium
GGCGCGGGCGATCAACGTGACCGGAAAACCACGGGCGGCCAGCCGCGCCGCCAGATAACTGCCGATGGCGCCCGCGCCAAAGATGGCGAGGTTCATGCTTCCAATCTCCAGCGCATGCGTTTCAATGAATTTGACATATCGACAATGATTTTTTGACGCGGAAAGATTATCCCGCACATCGCTCAACAACGGAAAGCGAAAGGATAGCCAGAAGCCTCCCGGCGCATTCCAATTTTTTCTGCATTACATATTTTCGCGTTCTGATTCGCTTATCTGTTTTTCTTCGTTTGTGGCTGCCTTCCTTTCCTCTAGGCTTCGTTGCGTTCAATTCGCTTTGAAGAGGAAAGTCCATGCAAAAGCATCAACATCAAATATCGGGAATTGTCCGGCGCGCGGTTTCCATGTTGACCTGCGTGTTCGCCGTTTCGCTGGCAGGACTGTATCTGGGCGGAATTGCCTGCGCGGCGGAAGAAGCCTGGCCGACGCGGCAGATTACCCTGGTGGTGCCCTGGTCGCCGGGCGGCTCGTCGGACGCTTTCGCCCGCATCGTCGCTCAGGAACTCTCTGTCACGCTGGGGCAGCCGGTCATCGTGGAAAACAGGCCGGGCGCGACTGGCACCATCGGCGTGCGCCATGTTGCCCGCAGCAAACCCGACGGCTACACCTTTCTTTTCGGCAACACCGTGTCGATGATCGGTAGCGTGGTATCCGCATCCACGCCGGTGCAGTTCGATCCGCTTCAGGATTTCGTTCCGGTCGCCCTGGTAGTGGAAACCTACTACATCCTCACGGCGCATCCCTCCGCCGGCGTAAAGAATTTCAGGGAATTCCTGGCCTGGGCGCAAGACCCCGCCAAACCGCCGCTGGCGGTTGGCTCAACGGGCAACGGCGCAACCAGCGATATCTTGTACGACTACCTGATCCACAAACGGAAAGCGAATCTCACCAAAGTTGCCTTCAAGGGTACCGGCCCCCTGGTCACCGACCTGATCGCCGGACATTTGCCCGTCGGTTCCGCAGCCCTGTCCCTGGTCGCCAGTCACTATCGGGATGGAAAATTGTTCCCGCTGGTCATCGTGGGAAAGAACCGGTTGCCACAACTTCCCAATGTGCCGAGCGTGCAGGAATTCGGCCTGACCGCGCCCGACCTGAGCGTCTGGGATGGCGTATTCGCGCCAGCGGGAACGCCGCCCGCCATCGTTTCCGCTTTTGCCGCAGCGCTCAAGAAGGCGAATCAGAGCGCGGCCTTCAAAGACCTCGCGGAGAAAAACGGCAGCATCGTCGTCTTCAATAGCGGCGCGGATGCCGCCGCGCGACTCAAGAAAGACCTCGAAGAACGTCAACGTTTCAAGGCGGACATCGAACAGGCGCAATGAATTTGCGCAATTCGGCAGAAGCCATTTTTTCATCAACCGCTTCAAAGGAACCTACATGAGCACAGACCTCACCGTTTCCGACGCCGCCCATGCCGCGCGCGTCGAACTTGCCGCCGCTTGTCGGCTGACGCATCTGTTCGGCTGGACGGATTTGCTGGCAACCCACATCTCCATCCGCGTGCCCGGACGCAGTGACCGTTATCTGGTCAATCCGCTCGGCCTGCTGTTCGATGAGGTTGCCGCCTCCGACATTCTGGAAGTCGATCTGCAAGGCCAGGTCATCGGCAACCCGCATGGCGGCAAGGGCGATCTCAATCCTGCCGGAACGGTGATTCACGGCGCGATTCACGCTACCGGCACGCCGGAAGCCGAAGCCGTCATCCATCTGCACTCGAGGGAAGGCGTCGCCGTCTCCTGCCAGGCGGGCGGTCTTTTGCCGCTGACGCAAATGGCGCTGGTGATCCTGGACGATGTGGCCTATCACGATTTCCAAGGCGTGGTGCTGGATGCTGCGGAACAGCAAAGCATCCTCTCCGATTTGGGCGACAAGCACACCCTGATCCTGAGAAACCACGGCACCCTGAGCATCGGCCGCAACATGCCGGAAGCCTTCTCCCGCATCTGGCGGCTGGAACGCGCCTGCCGCTTCCAGCTCGCCGCGCAATCCGCCGGAGTTCCCTTGCAGCAGTTGCCGCCGCAGGTCATCGAACGCGGCGCGCAACAGGGCAAAATCATCTTCAGCGATCAGTCCAACTTCCTCCCCGCCGGCAAACGCGAATGGGCCGCCCTGCTGCGGCGGCTGGATCGGGAACTGCCGGGGTATCGGAATTGAGTGCGGCAAAAAGTAAAACCCTACTTTTTGCCGGTTTCATATAGCAAAAAAGGGCAAGCGGAGCTTGCCCTTTTTTGGTGGAAAAACGACGAAAACCCACTACCGCCCATCCGCCCAGTCGTAGGGGCGCACTGCGTGCGCCCGCAAACCAGTCCGCCGCATAACGGCCAACGGGCGCACGCAGTGCGCCCCTACGTGACAAAAAAAGGCGACGTTGTCAAACGTCGCCTTTTCCAACAAAGGAACAAGAACCGTCAGGCTTTGGAAGCGGCCTTCTTGGTGGCGCTGCCCGCCGCCTTGGCGGTGGCGGAAGGAGCCTTCTTGCCGGCGGTGGCGCCGCCGATGCTGGCGGCAAGG
>JAITEO010000197.1 GCA_031281985.1 Zoogloeaceae bacterium
CTAGGACGCGAACTGACAGGAAAAGCCAAAATCACGCTGGTTAGGGGGAAAAGCGTCAAAAAGTAAAAGGCTACTTTTTGCCGGGTCAGTCAGCAAAAAAGGGCAAGCAAAGCTTGCCCTTTTTTGGGGTAAAGGCAAGGAAACCCACTACCCATCTGTACGATCCCGTAGGGGCGCATTGCATGCGCCCATCAGCCATCCCGCAGCAGGAACGGTTTGCGGGCGCGCGCAGCGCGCCCCTACGAGAACCCCAAGGCCGCGCTGGTTTTTCGTTGGGTTCCTCCACTTTTGATTGCCCCCTCCTTTGCGGGGTCGGGGGAAAGACAACTTTGACAGGATGAACAGGATGGACAGGATAAACCCCTCAGTCCCTCCCTCATCATTGCGAGGAGCGCAGCCCGTGGCAATCCAGGCGGCGGTTCAATTGTCCGGAATGTCGGAGCAACCCGCAAGGCTATTCGTGCCATCCGCCAAGACTGGATTGCCACGGGCTTCGCCCTCGCAATGACGAGAGGTGGGGGCCGTCGTAGGGGCGCGCGAAGCGCGCCCGCAACCCGATCCGCCGCATGACGGCCCACGGGCGCGCGCAGCGCGCCCCTACGAAAACCATGCAGACCGGACGGGTTTCAAGGCCTCCCTGCGGGACGCTTCCGGTGCGCGTCGGCGCTTCGTCTGGGCGGTTTTCCTCCGCTTTGGATTGCGCCTTGGCAAAAAATGGGGTTTTACTTTTTGCCGTCCCCTACACTAGAATCCCCGCAGAACATTTGCGCACAGGACACTCATGAATTCCCCCAACATTCCCGACGTACAGAACTCCGCCGATACGCGCCAACTGGCGATCAACAAGGTGGGCATAAAGTCCATACGCCATCCGATCCGCGTGAGCGACAAGGATCGAGGCAGTCAGTACACCATTGCCAACTTCAACATGTACGTGGGCTTGCCGCACAACTTCAAGGGCACGCACATGTCGCGCTTCGTGGAAATCCTGAACCGGCACGAAACGGAAATTTCCGTGAAGAACTTTCCGGTGATGTTAAAGGAAATGGTGGAACGGCTGGAAGCGCAAAGCGGACACATCGAGATGAATTTTCCCTACTTCATCAACAAGACCGCGCCCATCTCCGGCGTCAAGAGCCTGATGGACTATGACATCACCTTCATCGGCGACATCTGCCAGGGGCAGATCACCACCCGTTTGAAGGTGGTCGTGCCCGTGACCAGCCTTTGTCCCTGCTCCAAGGAAATCTCCGAGCGCGGCGCGCACAACCAGCGTTCGCACGTCACATTGACCGTGCGCGCCAACGCCTTCATGTGGATAGAGGACATCATCGGCATCGCCGAATCCGAAGCATCCAGCGAACTCTACGGCCTCTTGAAGCGCCCGGACGAAAAGTTCGTCACCGAACGCGCCTACGACAACCCCAAGTTCGTCGAAGACCTGGTGCGCGACGTCGCCGCCCGCCTGAACGCCGAACCACGCATCGACGCCTACGTGGTGGAATCGGAAAACTTCGAGTCCATCCACAACCACTCGGCCTACGCGCTGATCGAGCGCGACAAGGTAAACGTCAAAAAGTAAAAATCTACTTTTTGCCGGTGTGATTTGGGTTTGAAGGCAAAGCAAGCTCCGCCTTCAAACCGTTAAAACCCAACGCAAAACCAGCGCGGCCTTGGGGTTTCGTTGCCTTTACGCCAAAAAAGGGCAGGCTTTGCCTGTCCTTTTTTGCTGACTGAATCGGCAAAAAGTAGATTTTCACTTTTTGACGCTTTTTTCTATGCCTGCCGCGTCCAGTCCCAGTTCGGCCAGCAGTTCTTCCTGTTCGCCGTGGTCGATGAAGCGATCCGGCAGTCCCAGGGTGAGCAGGCGGACGGCAAGGCCGCGCTCCGCCAGCAGGCGGGCGATTTCCGAACCCGCGCCGCCGATCCGGGCGTTTTCTTCCAGGCTTACCAGAAGGCGGTGCGAACCCGCCAGCCGTTCGATCAACTCGACATCCAAGGGCTTGACGAAGCGCATGTTGACGACCGTGGCGTCCAAGGTCTCGCCCGCCGCCAGCGCGGGCTTGACCATGCTGCCGAAGGCGAGCAGGGCGACTTCCCGGCCTTCGCGCAGCACCACGCCCTTGCCGACCGGCAGGGTCTGCAAATCATCCCCCGGCGCAACTCCCATGCCGGCGCCGCGCGGATAGCGAACGGCGGCAGGGCCATTCAACTGGAAGGCGGTGGAGAGCATCTTCCGGCATTCGGCCTCGTCCATCGGCGTCATCAGGGTCAGGTTGGGCACGCAGTTCAAAAAGGAAAGATCGAGGCTGCCGTGGTGCGTCGCGCCGTCCGCCCCCACCAGTCCGCCCCGGTCGATGGCAAAGACCACGGGCAGGTTTTGCAGGGCGACATCGTGGATCAACTGGTCGTAGGCACGTTGCAGGAAGGTGGAATAAATGGCGACCACCGGCTTCAATCCCGCGCAGGCCAAACCGGCGGCAAAGGTGACGGCGTGTTGCTCGGCAATGCCGACATCGTAATAACGCGTCGGGAATTTTTCCGCGAACCGGGTAAGGCCGGAACCTTCGCGCATGGCCGGAGTAATGCCGACCAGCCGCGCGTCCGCCGCCGCCATGTCGCAGATCCAGTCGCCAAAGACCTGGGTGTAGGTGATTTTTTTCGGCGCGGCGCACTCCTCGACGCCCATTTGCGGATCGAACTTGCCGACGCCATGATACAGGATGGGATTCGCCTCGGCCTGCGCGTAGCCCTTGCCCTTGCGCGTGAGGATGTGCAGGAACTGCGGCCCCTTCAAGGCGCGCAGATTGGCGAGCGTCGGCAAGAGGGCGTTGAAATCGTGACCGTCGATGGGGCCGTAATAG
>JAITEO010000306.1 GCA_031281985.1 Zoogloeaceae bacterium
GTCCGCATGGGTGCCGGCCTCTTCCGAGTGTTGCGCGGCCACGTGACCGAACAGGGTGTCCCGCAACTTCACGATTTCTTCGACCAGAGTGCGCTCCTCTTCCCAGCGCGCCTCCAGCGCCGCCACCTCGGCGCCCGATTCCGCGATGCGCTCCTCCAGCGCGGCGATGCGTTCGTGGTGCGCCATCCCGGCGGCCTGTTCGCGCAGCAGCAAGGCGCGTTCGTCTTGATACAGGGCCACCTGGCGCCGCGACTCTTCCAGCGTCCCAGGCGCCGTGTGCTGGCTGATCGCCACCCGTGCCGCCGCCGTGTCCAAGAGCGCCACCGCCTTGTCAGGCAACTGCCGGGCCGGAATGTAACGGTGCGACAAGGTCACCGCGGCACGCACCGCATCGTCGAAAATACGGACGCCGTGATGCTGTTCCAGCGGCGCGACGATTCCCCGCAGCATGCCGACCGCGCGCGCTTCCTCCGGCTCGTGCACCTGTATCATCTGGAACCGGCGCGTCAGCGCGGGATCCTTTTCGATGTATTTCTTGTATTCGCTCCAGGTCGTTGCGCCCACCGTGCGCAAGGTGCCGCGCGCCAACGCCGGCTTGAGCAGGTTGGCCGCATCCCCGGTGCCCGCCGCGCCGCCCGCGCCGACCAGGGTGTGGATTTCGTCGATGAACAGGATCACCGGCCGTTCGGCATGTTGCACTTCGTCGATCAGTTGTTTCAGCCGTTGCTCGAATTCGCCTTTCATGCTGGCGCCGGCCTGCAGCAGGCCGACGTCGAGGCTGCGCAATTCCACCTGCGCCAGGCTTCGCGGCACTTCCCCGGCGGCGATGCGCAGCGCGAAGCCTTCCACGATCGCCGTCTTGCCCACTCCCGCCTCGCCGGTCAAGATCGGGTTGTTCTGGCGGCGGCGCATGAGAATATCGATGATCTGGCGGATTTCGTCGTTGCGCCCGGTCACCGGATCGATCTCTCCGGCGCGTGCGCGCGCCGTCAAATCGACGGTGTATTTTTTCAGCGCCTCGCCCTTGCCCAGAGCAGCAGGACTCATCGCCCCCGAGCTTGCCCCGGGCTCGATGAGCGCATTGCCATAGGCGCTGGCGGCACTTTCCGACACGGCTTCCGGGCTGTCGGTCAGCAACTGGCGGAAGTCCGTACCCAGGCGGGCGATATCGACATGCCCTAACTGCGGCGCGCTTCTCAGCATCGTCTCGCGCAGCCGTTTGTCCGCAAGCATGGCAAGCAATAGATGGCCGCTGCGAACCACCGCCGCACCGAAGTTCACCGAGGCCAGCATCCAGGCGCGTTCCACCGCAGAGTCGATGTCGGACGACAAGTCCTCAATGCCGTTGGCCCCGTTGGGCAAGCGCTCCAGGGCGCGCAGCAATTCCGCGACCAGGCGTCCCGGATCGATATCGGCATCACGCAGGATGCGATGGATGTCGCTATCGTCGAGTTGCAGCAACTGATAGAGCCAATGGCACATCTCGACCTTGGGGTTACCGCGCAGCTTGGCGAAAACGGTCGCCCCCTCGATGGCCTTGTACAGTGTCGGATTGAGCTTGCCAAACAATGACACCCGGCTGATCGTACTCATGATGACCTCATGCTGGTGAAAATTGTGGGAGTGCCCGAGCGTTCCTCGCAATCCAGAATCAGGTCGCCCCGATCCTGCGCCTGTGCCTGCGTACCCAGCCAACTCGTCCATCCCAGCCGGGAATATCCGCTCAGTTGCGCTGCGGGTACCTCATCGGCGCGAAGGATCAGGCGGACGTCCCAGGCCAGCTCGAACCCGGTGTAATGCCTGACCCAGTCACGCAACGTGTCGTGCCAGTCGCCGCCGGGGAGAAAGCGTTCATAGGTGACAAGATCCAGCGGTCCGGCATGAATGCGGAAACGGTGCAGGCGATCCGGCACGGCAAAGCCGCACACCGCGCCGACTCCAAGCCGTGAGGCATCGCCAGTACCGCCCAGTGCGCTGCGATCCTCAGGCGACAGCTCCAGCCAGTTCATGACCCATTCTTCAATCCGGAAGGCCCACCCGAAGAAACTGGTCAGGATCGCCGTCAGTCCTTCCGGATTGCGCGTTGGCCGCACCAGATGCCCCACCATATGGCGCCGCGCATGATCCGGCACGCGATCTTGCCCCGCGCTTTGCGCTTCGCCATAACCGGCCAGGCTGCCGACGTAGCGGCTGAATGCATCGCCATCGCGGCGGTCGAGACTCGTGACCGACTGTGCGCTGGACCAGGCGCGGTAGAACAGCAAGGCGGCGCGATGCTGGAAAATGTCGAAGAAAGCCAGCAGCCCCTCGTCTTTGTCGAGATGCAGGGCATTGCGCACATACTCGGTCAGGTGAAGCGGCAACGGCCCATTCGGTCCGAACAGACCAAAACCCAATTGGGAAAGGCGCGGATGTCCGTGGCGGTCCTCATCATAGGCGATGAGTTCCGCGGGAGCGAAATGCATCGACGGCATCTGGCTGACCCGCACCACTTCCTCGTTCGCCCGCATCGCTTTCCCCAGGCGCGGCGCCTGGGGATTTCTGGCCTCGAACCAGCGCAGCGCATTGAACCAGTCTACCTGCCAGGGCGATTGTTCGAGCCAGGCGCGCAACGGCACGACCGTACTGGTGGGGACGGCTTCACGCATCCGGACGGCCTCCCCAGCGCGGCGGCCAGCTGGCTACCTTGCCGCGCGTAGTGCTGAACAGGTTCAGTTCGCAGAACATGTTCATCGATACATGCCGCGACAGGAACTGCTCCAGCACGGCACCGAAAAGATAAGGGCTGCCACCGGCGAACGGACGCTCATCGAGCGTCACGTCCATCGCCACTCCGCGCCCGAAGACCAGCGGCCCGACCACCGGCAGACGGCGATTGACCGCTTTCGCGTGAGTAGCGACGATGGACTCCGCCTGTCTTCCCACCACCGGATCGCCCAGCGCAGCATACAGCCCCAACAACTCGCGCAGCAACGCGGCGCCGCTGCCGGCGGAAAGATCGCGCAGCGCGAGATAATTGATCGAAAGATGGCTGATCAGCCGCCACGTCATTTCCCGCTCGGCAAACTGCGGGCGGGGGCGGGACGGTCCCTTCAACACCGTTGCCCGCCGTAACGACAGGCGTGTGTCCACGTTCAGCGAGGCGCCCGTGGGCATGAACAGCGGCAGATCGCGATTGGTCAGCAACATGTCGACGGCGATCTGCTCGATCTGTTCCGGCCAGGGGGCTTCGCGCATATCCACCAGCGATGCGAACACCTCCGAGCCGCGATAGCCTGACCGGCCAGCGTCCCGCCCACCTTGTTCGGAAAGGCGCCGCGGTTCGCGGCGTGTCGAGAAAAATGCTTCCGCGACGCGGCTCGTCTCGCCGACATGCCTGTAGAACGGCGCGAATGAACGCACCGCGTTGTTGCTGCGGTCGAAGCCGTCGATGCCGAATACCTGATAGACCTCATAATCCAGCGGGCGGGTACGGTCCGGCACGATGTGATGTTCGAGCGCGCCCGGCGTGATTGGCAGGCGCTTGCCGGAGGACGGGAAGAGATTGATGATCGGCACGCAATTGGGCAGCAGGCAGCGCTTGCCGACCGCGGACGCAAACATCGAGGGGTCGCGGTCGAGCAGGATCGCGATTTCAAACGTCTCCGCGCCCAGGCGGGTCAGCGCCTCGCCAATGCCGCCGATGCTGAAGAATAAATAGCGCGCCGGAAATGCGAAGTACTCATGCAACAGCCGGTAGCCCTGGAAAACGCGCGCATCCGTCGGCAGCAACGCCTGTTCTGCATCGAACCCCTCCGCCCGCAGCGTTTCCGGCGCGCGGAGCCATTGCGCCTTGCCGCCGCCCGCTTCGCTGACCACGACACCGAGTCCATATCCGGCCACTGCTTCGTAGAGCAGACCTGCGTCGGGTTCGTCGGCCGCGATATGTAAACACAGGCGATCCGGCAAACGCCCGAGCACCGCCTCCGGGCAGGTGAACTTCAGGCGCATCCGAAGGATGCCCTTGACCGGTTTCTTCCCTGTCAATGCTCCGGGCGGCAGCTTGTCCCCCGGCAGGTCTGCGCGCACTTCCAGGATTTCCAGCGGCCACACGTCCAGGTCGTGCGCCGTCACGAACGTACAGGCGGTCCGTCCTCCGGATATCGTCTCCGATGTCATGTACGTCCCGCGTGAAAGCCTGCCGGCGCTGGTATCGGCATTGCCGCCTTCCTCCATCGCGTTTTCGACGCGGACGATCGCCATTGCCGGTGTCGGCGCCAAGTAATGCGGATAAACCACTTCCAGGAGGCGCTGCGAGAAGCGCGGAAACTCCGCGTCGATCTTGATGTGAATCCGTGCGGAAAGAAAGGCGAAGCCCTCGAGCAGGCGCTCCACGTAGGGGTCTGCCACCGTCTCGCCCTGCATGCCGAGGCGGCCCGCCACTTTCGGAAACGCCGCGGCGAACTCGCCGCCCAGTTCCCGCAAATAAGCAAGTTCGCGGTTGTAATATTCGAGAAATCGCGCATCCATCACGCCATCCTCGCGAGCGGTGTCGCCCGGCGCCGGCTCACAAACCCGCCGGACATGAGAATTCCCTCATTTCCTTCAACG
>JAITEO010000053.1 GCA_031281985.1 Zoogloeaceae bacterium
GAGCAAAGCCCTCGTCCGGGAACCGTCAGCCGTTTTTTTTACGCCCGCCGCCAACTTTTCGTTGACGCCCGCTGTCAATCATCTCTCCGGAGGCCAACCGACGCAACTCCTTTTTCCCCATGGCTGATAGTTTTATAGTCCACGCCCAAAAGCTTCTTGAGATAAGTCTGCCCGCCATAACCCAATTTCACTGCCTCCATGCCCGCATATGTCGTTGGCGGCGGCAGTATCGGATGGATCTCGAATGGCTGGCGCTGGGAGGCCCGCTACGCCGCGCTCGAAAAGGCCCAGGCCGAAAAAGAAACGGAATTGGTGTTGGCGGTCTCCGCCGCGCGGGAATCGGCTATCGCGGCCATCGAGCGCGGCGAGGCGCTGGCGGCGGAAGTCAATGCGGGAGAAGCCGAACGAATCAAACTCGCACGGGAGAGAGACGATGCAATACGCAAGAACACTACCGGCCGCGCTTGCCTTGACGCTGGCGTTGTCGGCCTGCTCAACCACGGCGCCGCTGCGGCTGGTTCCGGTCTGCGCCCGCCCTCCGGCGACGCTCCTGGCGCCACTGCCGGCATTGCCACCGATACCGATGTCAGGCATCAGGAATCAGGAATCAGGAATCAGTGGGCAACCGACACCGACGTCGCGCTTTGGGCAGGTTTCGCCCGCGACCAATACGAAACCTGCCGGGGGCGCATCGACGCGTTGAGGCAATTTTTCCAACAGGAATCAGGAACCCTTTCTGATCCCTGATTCCTGACATCTGATACCTGAACTACGAGGAAGACAATGGTCATCGAACTGCAACTCTGGCACCTGATTTCACTCCTGCTGTCGTTTTTCGGCGCGGTCTGGGGTAGCGCGAAAATGCTCGCCGCGCAATTTGAAAAGCGCATCGGCGAGCGATTCGACGCGCAGGAGAAAAGAGGCGAACTGACGAACGAGCGCATCGACGATCTTTCCAGTCGATTCGACGATCTGGACAACGCCCTGCGCACACTGAAAGGCGATTCCGGTGGGCATCTGCGGCATACCGATCTGGACGATCTCCGCCGAGAACAAAAGGACGATCGGGAAAAACTCTATACGCGCATCAACACGATCGACGCGAAGATGAATCAGGTGATCGGCGAATTCAGGACAACACGGGACACCCTGCAAATGCTGATGAACAAGATCACCCAAAAAGGGCTGGAGTAGGGGCGACGCATGCGTCGCCCATGAAAAACCAATGGAGCCAAGCATGACAACATCGAGCGAAGAGGAAGAATACAACAAGGCGCGCCGCCGCATGCAGATCCTGCTCGCGCTGTCCATCCGCCCGGATCATCTGGCGCGGCCGGGGAGCCTGCTGGAGGAATTGCAGGGGGTGGGATTTCCCATGACCTTGACACGATTGATGGTGGAGATCGCCTTTCTCGCCGAAATGGATCTCGTCGATGCGCCGGCCGTGGGCTATATCGGCCTGACCGACAGCGGGTTGCAGGTGGCGCTCGGACAGGTGAAGCTGCCGGGCGTCGGCTACTCCGCGTTGGGGGAACGATGACATGCGCCGCTCGAAGGTTTCGCAATTGCCGCAGGATTTGCGGGATGCCCTGAATGCAAGACTGATCGGCGACGGTTTCGCCAATTACGATGCCATCGTCGAATGGTTGGCCGAACAGGGATTCGTGATTTCTCGTTCCTCCCTGCACCGGCACGGTTCCGATCTGAAAGAGCAGATCGAGGAGTCGATGGCCGACGCCCGCCGAACGCGGGCGCTCGCCCGCGCCGCGCGGGAGGCGGGGGATGCGGACGATGGCGAATTGCTGGAGCTTGCCTCCGGCATCATGCAGGATTCCCTCCTGCGCACCAGCCTGCAACTCAAGCGGGCCGGCACGGATGACCCGATCGAAACCGCGAAGACCCTCTCCCTCCTGTCCCGCGCCTTCGCCGATGTCGGGCGCTTCGATCTGGCGCGGCAGAAATGGCAATCGGAAGTGCGCGCCAGGGCCGAGGCCGCCGCCACCAGCGCGGAGAAGATCGCCCGGAAGGGCGGCCTGTCGGCGGAGAGCGTCGCGGCATTGCGGCGGGAAATCCTGGGCATCGCGGCGTAGCCATGCTTGCCATTCCCGATACCTCCCACATCAACCAGGCGCCGCCGCCTGTGCTGCTGCCCTATCAGCGGGAGTGGATCATCGACACGTCGCCGCTCAAGGTTTGCGAAAAGGGGCGGCGTACCGGCCTGACCTGGGCCGAGGCCGCCGATGATGTATTGACTGCTGCCATGCAGAAAGCGGTGGGCGGGCAGAATACCTACTACATCGCCTACAACCAGGACATGACTATCGAGTATATCCAGGCGTGCGAGATGTGGGCGCGGGCCTTCAACCGGGCGGCTTCGGAAATAGAGGAAGGTTTCTGGGACGCGGGTGAAGACGATAAGCACATCAAGACCTTTACCATTCGCTTCCCGGAAACCGGCCATCGCATCGTGGCGCTGACCTCCCGCCCCTCGAACCTGCGCGGGCGGCAGGGCACCATCGTGATCGACGAGGCTGCCTTCCACGACAGCCTGGACGAACTCCTGAAAGCGGCGCTGGCGATGTTGATCTGGGGCGGCCAGGTGCGCGTCATTTCGACCCACAATGGCGCGGACAATCCGTTCAATGAGTTGATCGAAGGCATCCGCGCGGGCAAGCGCAAGGGCAGCGTACAGCGCATCCCCTTCCGCGACGCGGTGGCCCAGGGCGTCTACCAGAGGGTCTGCCTGCGCCTGGGCAAGATATGGACAAAAGAGGAGGAAAGCGCCTGGATGCAGGATGTCTATGCGTTCTATGGCGACGGCGCGGCGGAGGAACTCGACTGTATCCCGGCCATGGGCGGCGGGGCCTATCTCCCCCTGGCGCTGCTCGAAGCTCGCATGGCCGGGACGGACGAGGTGCCGATCATCCGCCAGCGATGGAAGCCGGAATTTTCTCTCGTGCCGGAACCCATCCGGGCCAGGGAGGTGACGGAATGGATCCGGGAACATCTCACCCCCATCCTCGCCACCCTCGATCAATACCGCCCGCACGGCCTGGGCCTTGACTTCGCGCGGGTCGGCGACCTCACCGTGGCTACCGTCCTGGAAGAAAGCAAGAACCTCGTTGCGCGCCCGGTGCTGGTGGTCGAACTGTCCGGCTGTCCCTACCGTCAGCAGGAGCAGATCATTGAGGTAATCGCCAAGAGCCTGCCGCGTTTCCGGGGTGGCGCGGTGGATGCCAACGGCAACGGTGGCCAGCTCGCCGAGTTTCTCGCCGACCGATTCGGGCATGACAGGATAGAACAGGTGCATCTATCCGAGAAGTTCTACCTGGAGGAAATGCCCAAGCTCAAGGCGCACCTGGAGGATGCCACGCTCGACGGCCTGCCGCGCGACGAGGAATGCCGCGACGATCTGCGCGCCATCCAGGTGGTCAACGGGATCCCCAAGATACCCAAGGCGAAGACGCAAACCGGCGATGGGAAGCGCCTGCAACGCCACGGCGATTTTGCCATCAGCCTGTTCCTGGCCGATCACGCCATGCATATGGAACGCTCCGGGGTATGCACGGGGTTTACCTCGATCCCGCGCACCTCGCCATTCGGCAGGCCCAGCGATGACGACGACGATTACAGCGGCAAGAGCCGCTCACTGAGGATGTTCTGATATGTCAATCCTGGATCAATACGGGCACCCGATCAAGATCGGCGAACTTGCGGAACCGCAAACCAGCAGGATCGCCACCCTGCAAAACCTCTACATCGAAAGCCACCTGGAGGGCATCAGCCCGGCCAGCGCCGCCAGGATGCTGGCCGACGCGGATAACGGCGACATCCTGGCGCAGCATCAACTGTTCGACGACATGATCGACCGCGACGCGCATCTGGCCTGCGAATTCGGCAAGCGCACCGGATCGGTACTGGGGATCGACTGGTCCATCGAGCCGCCGAAGGATGCCAGCAAAACCGAGCGCGACGCGGCGGCCTGGGTGGAGGAAATCCTGCGCGATGCGGTCGACGATCTGGACGATGTGATCGGATCGCTCATGGAGGCGGTGGGACATGGGTTTGCGATGGTCGAACTCTCCTGGAAACGGTGGGGCGGGGAATGGCTGCCGGGTTTTCATCCGCGCCCGCAAACCTGGTTCCAGCTCTCCCAGGACCGGCGCGAATTGCGCCTGCGCGACGCCAGCGCCAACGGCGCGGAACTCTACCCGTTCGGCTGGATTTTCCACGCGCACCAGAAAGCCAAGACAGGTTATCTGGGCCGCGCCGGCATTTGCCGTTGCCTGATCTGGCCGTTCATCTATAAATACTATGCCGTGGGCGATTTCGCGGAATTCCTGGAAACCTACGGCCTGCCCATCATTCTCGGCAAATATTACGCCGAGGCCACCCCCGCCGAAAAGGCCAGCCTCATGCGGGCCGTCACCCGGCTCGGCCACGACGCCCGCGCCACCATGCCGAAGGAAATGGAGATCGAGATCGAGAAGATCACGGGCGCGGGCGACGGCGATGTGCACCTGAAAATGGTCGACTGGGCGGAACGCAGCCAGTCGAAGATCATCCTCGGCCAAACCCTCTCGGCGGAAGCCAAAGCAACCGGCATGGGGAGCGGGCTGGCCGATCTGCATAACGAGGTGCGTCACGACATCCTCAAGGCGGATGCCAGGAAGCTCGCCGCGACGCTCACCCGCGATCTGGTCTACCCCCTCCTCGCCCTGAACGGCAAGGGCGGCGACGCGCTCCGGCGCTGTCCGCGCTGGGTCTTCGACCTGGGCGAGGCCGACGACATCAAAGTATTTGCCGAAAGCCTGCCCACCCTGGCCGCCAACGGCGCGAAGATCAGCGTGGCCTGGGTGCACGAGAAACTGCGCATCCCGATGGCCGAGGAAGGGGAGGAACTTTTCGGGCAGCAGGGGCAGCAGGAATCAGGAGACGGGGAACAGGAGACAGGGAAACCCGAAGGCGCGAAGGTGGCGGCGGGCGCGGCAAAGTACGACGCCTCCATGATAAACGCCTATTCGATGGGAATCGACCGTTTCGTCCGGCTCGGCATGGCAGTGCCGGAAGGTTTCGTGCGGGACGTGTTCTCCATCCCGCGCCCGCAGGCGGGCGACAAACTCCTGGAACCGATGGATGCGCCCAGCCCACTGGATTCGGATGAGGTGGAAGACAAGGGATTAACGGCGGAAGTTGCGCCTGATCGGGCGGAAGTTGCGCCCACTACCAGGACGGCGGAGGGCGGGGGCAGTGGAACCCGCCCTCCAGAACCGTCTCCGCGAAAAGCGGCCTTGAAGGCGAACCTCGATCCCAACCCGGAAACCCTCACCGATGTCGACCGGCTGGTAAAGGACACCGCGCCGCTGATGGAAAATTGGCTCTCCACCCTGGAAGCCATGCTGGAGAGCGCCGAGAGCCTGGAGGAATTCCGGGAAATGCTGCTCAACGCATTTCCCAAACTGGATACCGGCCCGATGGCCGAGGCGCTGACCGCGGCGGGCACGGCACTCAACCTGCGCGGGCGGTTCGAGGTGGAGGAGGGGAAATGAAGTCTGATCCCAATCTCGTCATTGCGCGCTTTTCTGAAAATGAAATGATTATATCGAAAGGCGCTTGCAATCACTTCCGTAATTTGGTCACCAATGATGCCAGTATCCTAAATTCCGCGCTGGGATTCAGCTTCGGCCCGGAAAATGACGGTGTGTTGATCGAGCCTCATCGCCTCAGATGGGCGGCAAGGCGGATGACGGAGACGATCGAGTATCTGAATTCGTGGCTGGATGCCCAAGAGGAGGGAAGATGAAACTGACACTTTTTCATTGTGTGTTCCTGATCTTCCTGACGCTCAAATTGACGGGGGTCATCGACTGGTCATGGTGGTGGGTGTTTTCGCCCCTGTTGGGGGCTGCCGCGATGGTCTTCTGCTGGAGTGTGCTTGACGATTTGACGAGGCGGAAATGAAAACCCGTGTCGTGTACATCCTGGACGGTCGGGAAGGCATCCGCTTTTCCGACCGGGGAATCGCGGAGCGTGAGCAGGAACGCATCTTCCGACGCGACGGCGAATGGCACGAGATACTTGCCATGGAAGTTGAGGATACTCGTGACCTGCCCGCCTTCTATGACCGATGGAATGAAGACGGTTCGCGACATGAAGGATGGTACGGGTATGCGGACGGAAGGCGGT
>JAITEO010000334.1 GCA_031281985.1 Zoogloeaceae bacterium
CATGCTGCTGCTGCGGGTAACGCCCCGTTGGGGCTATCAAGAGTGGGATGGCCGCCATGCCCCCGGCTGACGCCGGGGGTTATCAAAATTACGTCCCTTCGGGACGCCTCCCGTGCGCGGCGGCGCTTCGTCTGGACGGTTTTTCTCCACTTTTCATCGCACCCGGATTGAGGGTTCATCCTGTCCATCCTGTTCATCCTGTCAAAACTGTTTTTCCTCTTGACAAGAGGGATAGAGGAAATTCGACAGGATGACAGGATGAACAGGATGGTTGTCTTCCCCCCTGCTGGAGCCGAAGGCGGAAGGACAGCCGCAGGCTGGTTCCGCGTAGCGGAATGCGGCGAAACCCTTGCAGGCTGCGAAGCCGCACACAAGGGGGGAATGAGGGGGGGTTGCGGCGGTTCGTTCCGTATCCGACTTTGGTGTCTGCTCCACTGCCGCAAACCCCTCCCCAGCCCTCCCCTTGTCAGGGGAGGGAGTGCTCCCTGCAAAGGGCTTGCACCCTGCAAAGGGAGTTTGGCCGTGCTTTGTCTGGAGTCAAGGTATCGACATGGCATCTACCTGTTCAAGCGCGCCCGTTTGCACATCGGCGGGCGCACGCAGTGCGCCCCTATGATCGTATGGACGGGCGGTAGTGGGTTTCCCACGCCTTTACCCCAAAAAAGGGCAGGCTTTGCTTGCCCTTTTTTGCTGACTGAACCGGCAAAAAGTAGATTTTTACTATTTGCCGCCACCCCTCAAACGACCGTGCCAGCACGTAGCCGCAAGCGCCCAGCAGGAATTGCGGGAAGATGCCGATGGCGGCGACCAGGATGCTGTTTACCGAGAGCAGGGTCTTGTCGGCGAAGGAGGCTTCGATGGGCGCGGCGTTTTCGGCGGCCTCGTCGAAGTACATGATCCAGATGACGCGAAGGTAGAAGAACGCGCCGACGAGCGAGAAGAAGACCGCCAGCACGGCGAGCCAGTAATGTCCGGAAAATACCACCGCTTCCAGCACGGCGAACTTGGCGACGAAACCGACGAAGAAGGGGATGCCGGCCAGGGAGAGCATCAGGATCAGCATCATCGCCGCGAACCAGCGGCTGCGCTGGTTCAGTCCGCGGAAATCTTCCAGTTCGTCGGATTCGAAGCCCCGGCGCGAGAGGAGCAGGATCAGGCCGAATATCGCCAGCGTCGCCAGCACATAGGTCACGATGTAGAACAGCGAGGCGGCGTAGGCGCCCAGCACGGTTTGCGGATTGCTGTGGCGTCCCACGCCGCTTGCCAGGCCCAGGAGCATGAACCCCATGTGGGCGATGGCCGACCAGGCCAGCATGCGCTTGATGTTGCGCTGGGCAATGGCGACGAAATTGCCCAGCCCCATGGAAAGCACCGCCAGCAGCATCAGCATGGATTGCCAGTCGGCAAAAAGCGGGAGCAGGCCGCCCACCAGGAGGCGGATCAGCATGGCGAGGGCGGCGAGCTTGGGCGCGGCGGCAATCAGCAGGGTGACGGAAGTCGGCGCGCCGTGATAGACATCGGGCAGCCACATGTGGAAGGGCACGACGCCCAGCTTGAAGGCCAGACCCGCCACCAGGAACACCAGGCCGAACACCAGCACGGTCCTGTCCATCTGCATCCGCTGCATCGAGCGCACCCGTTCCGCCACTTCGGTGATTTCCAGCGAGCCGGTCGCGCCGTAGATCATCGACATGCCGTAGAGCAGCATGCCGGAGGCCAGCGCGCCCAGCACGAAGTATTTCATCGCCGCTTCGCCTGCCACGGCATTGTCGCGCTGCAAGGCCGTCAGGGCGCACAGCGAGAGCGAGAGGAGTTCCAGGCCGAGATAGAGGCTCAGGAAATGATTGGCGGAAATCATCACCAGCATGCCCAGCGTGGCGAACAGGGTGAGCACGCAATACTCGCCCCGGGGGATGCTGTCGCGTTCCTCGAGATAGCGGCGCGAATAGACCAGGCTTGCCAGGACGGCAAGACAGACCAGCGCCTTCAGGAAGCTGCCCAGCAGATCGGCGATGAACATGTTGTGGAAGGTCAGCACCACCCGCGCCAGTTCGCCCGGCGCGGGCGGCATCAGCGCCGCCGCGGCGTACCACAGCGTCAGCAGGGCGGAGAGGGCAAGCGTGGCGTAGGTCAAGAGGAAGGTTGCGCCGCGGCGCGGCGAGCGCACGCCGAGATCGACGAGCAGGATCAGCCCGGCCATGAACAGCAGGAAAATTTCCGGCACGGCAGGCCAGAGATTGGGGACGACAAAATTTTCAAACATGGCGATGGCTACCCATAATCAATACTTTTTCACGGCGAGGTGTTGCAGGAGATCATTGACCGAAACGTGCATCACCCTGGTTATCGCCTGCGGATACAGCCCCATGCCCAGCACGCAGAGCGCCAAGAGCGCGAGGATGAGGAATTCGCGGCGGGAAATGTCGGTCAGCGCGCGCACCGCGTCGTTGGCAACCGCCTTGAAGATCACCCGTCCGTACATCCAGAGGGTATAGGCGGCGCCGAGAATGAGCGTGCTGGCGGCGATGAACGCCACCCAGAATTCGAACTGCACGGCGGCCAGGATCACCATGAATTCGCCGACGAAGCCGGAAGTCGCGGGCAGTCCGGCGTTGGCCATGGCAAAGAGCAGGAAGAGCGCCGCGAATTTCGGCATGGTGTTGACCACGCCGCCGTAGTCGGCAATCTGGCGGCTGTGCATGCGGTCGTAGAGCACGCCGATACAGAGGAACATCGCGGCGGAGACGAAGCCGTGCGAAATCATCTGCACCAGCGCGCCTTCGATGGAAAGGGCGGAGAACAGGAAAAGTCCCAGGGTGACGAAGCCCATGTGCGAGATGGAGGAATAGGCGACCAGTTTTTTCATGTCGGTCTGCGCGAGCGCCACGAGGCCGATGTAGAACACGGCGATGAGCGACAGGATGATCACCGGCCAGGCGAGGAGATGCGCGGCGTCCGGCGCAATCGGCAGCGAAAAGCGCACGAAGCCGTAAGCGCCCAGTTTCAGGGCGATGGCGGCCAGCACGACGGAGCCGCCGGTCGGCGCTTCCACGTGCGCGTCGGGCAGCCAGGTATGCAGCGGAAACATCGGCACCTTGACGGCAAAGGCGATGAAGAAGGCGACGAACAGCCAGATCTGTTCGTGCAGCGCCAGCGGCAGCAGATGCCAGTCGAGAATGGCGAAGGAGCCGGAGCGGACGAGGAGATACAGGATGGACACCAAAAAGAGCAGGGAACCCGCGAGGGTATAGAGGAAGAACTTGATGGCCGCGTAGATGCGCCTCGGCCCGCCCCAAACGCCGATGATGAGGTAGAGCGGAATCAGGGAAGCCTCGAAGAACACATAGAACAGGAAGCCGTCCAGCGCGGAAAAAATGCCATTTATCAGGCCGGACATGATGAGGAAGGCGGCGTGGTATTGCGCCGTCCTCGTTTGCACCGATTGCCAGCCCGCCAGCACCACCAGCACGGTGATGAAGCTGTTGAGAAGGACGAAGAGCAGGGAAATGCCATCGACGCCCAAGTGGTACTGGGCGTTGAAGTATGGAATCCAGGCATGGATTTCCTCGAACTGCATGCCGCTGTGCGCCGTATCGAAACCGGCGTACAGGGGCAGCGTCACCAGAAAGCCGAGCGCCGCGCCCGCGAGGGCGAGCCGGCGCGCCAGCGGGGCGTTGCGCTCCGCGCCCGTCGCCAGCACGGCAAAACCGGCGACAACGGGGACCCAGATGGCAAGAGAAAGCAAGGGGTAAGACGACATGACGTTCCTTTATCAATCAGCGCGCAGGGAATAGATCCAGCGCCACCACCATTCCTGCACCTCCATGCCGGACAGCAGGGGAAACGAAACCCAAAGGCCGATGAGCGCCGCCAGGCCGATGATCATGGTAAACGCATAGTGGTAGACGTAGCCCGTCTGCAAGCGCCGCAACAGCGCCGCGCCCCAGCCGACGAGCCTGGCCGCGCCGTTTACGGCGAGGTTGTCGATGAGCGCCACATCCACGCCGCGCCACAGGCCGCGTCCCAGGAGCCGCGCCCCGCCCGCGAAGACCGTTTCGTAGAATCTATCGAAGAAATACTTGTTTTCCAGGAGCGCATGGAGCAGGGAAAAGCGCCGCTGGATGGCCGCCGGGAGGTCGGGGCGTTTCAGGTAGAAGAACCACGCCAGACCCGCGCCAGCGAGCGCCAGCCAGAAAGGCCAGGTCAAAAAGGCGTGCAGCCCCATGCCGAGCGCGCCGGAAAAGTGGTGGCGCAGGGCTTCCATGACGCCATGCGTCTCGTTTTCCACATGGAGGACGTTATCGAAAAACGCGCGGTAGAGCATGGGTTCGATGGCGATAAACCCAATCAGGACGGAAGGTATCGCCAGCAGGATGAGCGGCGCCGTCACCACCCATGGTGATTCATGCGGCTTCTGCCCCGGCGCGAGGCCATGGTGATGTTCCTCC
>JAITEO010000179.1 GCA_031281985.1 Zoogloeaceae bacterium
GGCGCGGAGGAGGTGCAGGAGCGCGCCTTGCGTCCGCGGCGGCTGGCGGAATATACGGGGCAGAGCCGCATTCGTGAGCAACTGGAGATTTTCATCCAGGCGGCGCGCGGGCGTGGCGAATCGCTGGATCATGTGTTGCTGTTTGGCCCGCCGGGGCTGGGCAAGACCACGCTGGCGCACATCCTGGCGCAGGAAATGGGCGTCAATCTGCGCCAGACTTCCGGGCCGGTGCTGGAGCGCGCGGGCGATCTCGCCGCGCTGCTCACCAATCTGGAAGCGCACGACATCCTGTTCATCGACGAGATTCATCGTCTTTCCCCGGTGGTGGAAGAGATTCTGTATCCGGCGCTGGAGGATTTCCAGATCGATCTGCTGATTGGCGAAGGCCCTGCCGCCCGCTCGGTGAAGATCGACCTGCCGCCCTTCACGCTGGTGGGCGCGACCACGCGCGCCGGGATGCTCACCAATCCCCTGCTGGATCGCTTCGGCATCGTCGCGCGTCTGGAGTTCTATTCCGCCGAGGAGTTGCACCAGATCCTCCTGCGCTCGGCGCGCCTGCTCGCTGCCGCCATCGACGCGGAAGGCGCGCTGGAAATCGCCCGCCGTTCGCGGGGCACGCCGCGCGTCGCCAACCGCCTGCTGCGCCGGGTGCGCGATTACGCCGAAGTCAAGGCCGATGGCCGCATCACGCGCGCCGTGGCCGACGCGGCGCTTTCCATGCTGGAAGTCGACGCGCTGGGTCTCGACCTGATGGATAGAAAACTGCTTGCCGCCATCATCGAAAAATTCGCGGGCGGCCCGGTTGGCGTGGATAATCTCGCCGCCGCCATTGGCGAATCCCGCGACACCATAGAGGACGTGCTCGAACCCTATCTGATCCAGCAGGGCTACCTGCAACGCACGCTCCGGGGACGCGTGGCGACGCCCGCAATTTACCGGCACATGGGATTGCAACCAGCGACAGGCGCGCAGTTGGCGGTGCTGGATGAAAATGGCGATCCGGTGGCGTGACGGTGTATCATTCGCGCCGTATTTTTTGGGAAAGGGAAGCGTCATGGCGGTTCCGCAATTGAGTGTCTTTCTGGAAAACCGGCCGGGGCACATGAAGCGCATTCTCCATGCGCTGGAAGCCGCCTGCATCAACGTGCTGGGCTATTCGGCCTCCGATACCGGCGATTACGGCATCGCGCGTTTCATCCTGGACAAGCCGGAAGCGGCCTTCGACGTGTTGCGCGCGGAAGGCTGCGCCGTCACCCTGACGGAAGTGCTGTGCGTGCATCTGCCCAACAAGCCGGGCGAGCTGGCGCGCGTCATTGGCGCGATTGCGGACGCGGGCATCAATGTGCAGTACAGCTATTCCCTGATTTCGAACGTGATTGCCATCTACGCGGAAGACATCCCCTCCACGGAAGCGGCCTTGCGCGGGCAGCCGATCGAGCTGGTTTCCCTGGAAGCCGTCGCCGCGCGCTTTCCCTTCGATTGAGCCGATGGATGCCGCCGCGCTACAAACGGAAAACACCGTGACCTACCTGGACGCCGATATCGAAACCGCGCCGCGCGCGCGGATTCGCCACATGCAACTGGAAAAACTCAAGAAACAGGTCGCCTGGGCGTATGCGCGCGTTCCCTGGTACCAGGAGCGTTTCCGGGAACTGGGCGTCCGCCCGGAGGACATCCAGCGCCTGGAGGACGCAAGGCTCCTGCCCTTCACCGACAAGCAGACCCTGCGCGACACCTATCCCTTCGGCCTGTGCGCCATCCCGCTCGACGAGGTCGTGCGCCTGCACGCCTCTTCGGGAACGACGGGCAAACCCATCGTCATCGGCTACAGCCGGCGCGATCTTGAAACCTGGAGCGATTGCGTGGCGCGTCTGGTGACGATGGCCGGGGTCACGCGCGCCGACCGCGTACAGATGGCCTTTGGCTACGGCATGTTCACCGGCGGCTTCGGGCTGCATTACGGTTGCGAGAAACTGGGCTGCATGATGGTGCCCGCCGGTTCCGGCAACACGGAGCGCCATCTGATGATGATCGAGGATTACAAGACCACGGTATTGATCTCGACGCCTTCCTACGCCATGCACATGTGCGAGGTGGGCGAGGCGCTGGGCTTCGACTGGAAATCGGCGAGTCTCCGGGTCGGGCTTTTTGGCGGCGAGCCGTGCACGCTGGGCATGAAGCGGGAAATCGAGCGCCGCATGCACATCGTCTGTACCGACAATTATGGCCTGACCGAGGTCAATGGTCCGGGCGTGGCGGGGGAATGCCTGTCTTCGTGCGAATACCAGCACATTGCCGAGGATCATTTCCTGTGGGAAGTCATCGATCCGGTCACCGGCGAGGTGTTGCCGGAAGGCTGCGAGGGGGAATTGGTGCTCACCCTGCTCGACAAGGAGGCGTTTCCGATGTTGCGCTACCGGACGCACGACCTGACGCACGTCATCACCGAACCCTGCGCCTGTGGCCGCACGCACGCGCGCATGGCCAAGGTGCGCGCCCGCACCGACGACATGCTCATCGTGCGCGGCACCAACATCTTCCCCAGCCAGGTGGAAGACGCGCTTGCCGGCATCGAGCGCCTGACGCCGCATTACCGCATCGTGCTCGATAATGAAACCGGCATGGACAGGATGACGGTCCTGGTGGAACTGCGCCCGGAAGCCTTCAGCGACTCCTTCGAGGAAATGGATCGCTTCCGCCACCACGTCGTCGACCGCCTGAAACAAGCCCTGATGATGACCCCGGTCGTCAAACTGGTCGAACCGGGCGGCATCGAGCGCAGCTTCGGCAAGAGCAAGCGGGTGGAGGA
>JAITEO010000205.1 GCA_031281985.1 Zoogloeaceae bacterium
AAGGATCCGGAAAAAATGCTCGAATGGTTGCATCGCGCCGCCGAAGGCGGCTATCCGCCCGCGCAATATATGCTGGGAACCCTGTATGGCTGGCCGGGATTCGCGCACATGAACCTGGAAACCTCGGCGCATTGGCTGCACGCGGCGGCAAAGGCCGGACATCCGCTGGCGCAATATTTTTATGGCAAGGCGCGTTACCTGGGACGCGGCGCGCCCGCGGACGAAAAGGAAGGGCGGCAATGGCTGGAAGCCGCCGCGCGCGCGGCGGAGATGTTCGACGAGGCCGGAAGCTTGAAGCCCGTCTTCGATGAAAAAACCCGGCAACCGCACCCGGAATTCGCCTGGCTCAACCTGGGCGCGGCGGGAACGGTGAAGCGGGACGATCCGGGCGTGCAAATCCTGGAGTGGCTCACAGGAGGGTTCAACTACTATAACGCCAAGATGGGAGACACCTGGGTCGGCATAGACCTGGCAAATTCCTTCCTGCAAAACCTCGATCGGCGCGCGGCGCTGGAAAAACTGGCGGCGGCGGGCGACGCCGACGCCCAGTTCGCGCTGGGCATCCTCCTGTATCAGGAGCAACTCTCGCCGCCCCTGCGTGGCGGTCTCTTCTGCATGGGGTGCGAAGCGGATCAATACCTGCCGGAAGAAATCGCACGCTTTACAAAGCAAGGCCTGACATGGTTGCGGCAAGCGGCAAATGCCGGACACGCGCAAGCGCGGCGGACGCTGCGGCGCATCGAAATCGGCGATCCGCGCGGGGACGAGGTCGATCTGGCGATGGCAAAAAAAGTGCTCTGCCAACGCGTGCGGTTGTCCGACGAGTGTGCGCCGTGGGAAGTGGCGGCAGAAGCGGAAGAAACGGAAGAATTACAAACACTGCGTCAGGCAGCGCAGACGGGGGACGCCCAGGCGGCTATCCGGCTGGGCGAGGCGCTGTACGCCGAATATGGCTACACACAGAACTGGCGGGATTACTTCGGGCCAGCCCTGACAAGCGCGGAGGAAGCGCGTTCCCTGTTCCTTACGGCAGCCAGGGCGGGCATTGCCCGCGCATACTGCCGTCTGGCGCAGGGCTATTGGAAGGAAGGCAACACCGTCGAAGCCCTGTCCTGGTTCCTGAAGGCACAACCAGAAATGCCCGCGCACTGGCTGGAAACCCGCGATTGCCCGTAAACTGCGTGCGGCAAAAAGTAGAAACCTACTTTTTGCCGGGTCAATCAGCAAAAAAGGACAGGCGAAGCCTGCCCTTTTTTGGATAAAGGCAAGGAAACCCCACGACCCACCTGCACGATCCCGTAGGGGTGCATTGCATGCGCCCGTTGGCCATCATGCGGCAGGGACGGTTTGCGGGCGCGCGCAGCGCGCCCCTACGAGAACCTCAAGGCCGCGCTGGTTTTTCCTTGGGTTTACATGGTTTGAAGCCAGGCTTCGCCTGGTTTCAAACCCCAAGATAACCCGGCAAAAAGTAGATTTTTACTTTTTGCCGTTTTCCATATACCGTGTCGGATCGGGCAGTTCCGCGGCGGCGAAGCCTTCGCGGCGCAGGCGGCAGGAATCGCACAGGCCGCAGGCGCGGCCTTTTTCGTCTGCCTGGTAGCAGGAAACCGTGAGGCGGTAATCCACGTCCAGGCTATGTCCCAGGCGGATGATCCCGGCCTTGGAAAGCCGCATCAGGGGCGTGTGCAGGGTGAGTCTTTCTCCTTCCACCCCGGCCTTGGTCGCCAGGTTGGCCAGGGATTCGAAGGCGGCGACGTATTCCGGGCGGCAGTCCGGGTAGCCGGAATAATCCACGGCATTGACGCCAACGAAGAGGTCGCGGCTGGAGAGCACCTCGGCCCAGGCCAGCGCCAGCGACAGCAGGATGGTGTTGCGGGCGGGCACGTAGGTGATGGGGATGCCCGGCTGCACGCCCGCCACGGGGATTTCCATGCGCGCGTCGGTCAGGGCGGAGCCGCCGAACTGTCCCAGATCGAGTTGCAGGATTCGATGTTCCGCCGCGCCCATCGCTGCCGCGACGCGACGCGCGGCATCCAGTTCGGCGCGATGCCGCTGTCCGTAGTCGAGGGAAAGACAGTAGGCCGCAAACCCCTGGCGTCTCGCCACCGCCAGGCAGGTTGCGGAATCCAGTCCGCCGGAGAGGAGAATGACCGCCTTCATCGGGATTCACGCCTCCATGTCGGCGGAAGTCAGGTGTTCCAGTTCGCGGGAAAGCAGGGTTTCGTCGCCCAGGTTGAGTTCGATCAGGCGGCGCAGGTGGGTGATGCTGTCGAGGTCGATTTCCACGCAGACGAGGCCAATGTCCCGCCCGCGGATGTGCGCGACCTCGGCGCGCATGCAGATGCCGCTCTCCAGGGTTTCGTCGCCGTCCATGCCGCTCAGGTCCAGCGCCAGCGTACAGCTTGCGCCGGGCGCGAGATCGACGGACGCGTCGGTTTGAATGAGCGCGCCCTTCAGGGAAAAATCCAGCACCTTCGCCGGATACTCCCGCTCCACGCCCTGGCGCCGAAACGCCAGACAGGCCGGACTATCGAAATGAATGCGCGCAAAACGCCTGCGATTGGGTTCCATGGGTGTCTCCAGGAAGTAGTGTACGGCAAAAAGTAAAAACCTGCTTTTATCGAGTCTGTCCGATGCAATGAAAAAATAGAGAAGACCCGTCAATCTATCCTCGACGAAACGCCGCAATCCCCCTTGTGTGCGGCTTCGCCGCATCTGGCTTTCGCCAGACCAGCCTGCGGCTGTCCTCCGGCCTTTGGCCTCCGCAGGGGGGGGGGGAAGAAAACCGTGCGACCGTGCGGATGGGAGATAGTGGGTTTCCTTGCCTTTACTCCAAAAAATGGCAAGCTCCGCTTGCCCTTTTTTGCTGAATGAACCGGCAAAAAGTGGTTTTTAACTTTTTGACGTTTTAGTCATTTCCCCTGCATGTTACCCCAGAGTTGTTTGTGCAATGGTAACTGAAAGCGCGCGTCCAGGCCGTCGGCGAGGAGCCATTCTGCCAGTTCCACGGGGGATTGCAGGCCATGCGCCGGGGAAAGGAATACCGGGCAGCGCGTTGGGAGCCGGTGTTCCGCCATTTTCGCGCAGGCCCAGTCGTAATCCGCGCGGTTGGCGATGACGATTTTGAGTTCATCTTTCGGCGTGAGCAAGGCAAGATTCTCCCAGCGGTTCTTCTCCGCTTCGCCGGAGGATGGCGTCTTGATATCGACGATGCGCGCCACGCGCGTATCCACACCGTCGATGGCGAGCGCGCCAGAGGTTTCCAGGCAGACTTCATAGCCCGCGTCGCACAGCGCCGAAAGCAGGGCCGGGCAACGCTTCTGCGCCAGCGGCTCGCCGCCCGTGACGCAGACGTGCCGGGTAGGCCAGCGGCGCACGGCGGCGAGGATCTCGTCTGGCGTCATGTCCTTGCCGCCGGAAAACGCATACGTCGTATCGCACCAGCGGCAACGCAGCGGACACCCGGTCAGGCGAATGAATACGCTGGGCAAACCCACGCGCGAAGCCTCGCCCTGCAAAGAGAAAAAAAGCTCACGCACCCGCAAAGGGGGAAGCGTCGATATGTGCGTCAAAAAGTGAAACCCTCGCTTTTTGTGCGGCTTTGCTGCATCTGGCTTTACCAGACCAGCTTTCAGCAGCCTTCGGCCTTGTGCCGGATATTTGGGTTGAAGGCAAAGCAAATCTTTGCTTCAACCCATGAAACCAACGAAAACCTATCCGGCCGTGGGGTTTCGTTGCCTTTACTCCAAAAAAGGGCAGGCTTTGCCTGTCCTTTTTTGCTGACTGAACCGGCAAAAAGTGGATTTTCACTTTTTGCCGCTTTTCCTATTTGACGCGTTGCCGCGCCTGTGTCGCTGCTTGCGAGGTGGGGTATTTTTCGATGAGGTTCGTCAGCGTGCGGCGGGAGGCGGTTTGGTTGCCCATGTCGCGTTGGCAGTTGGCGATGGTGAGCAGGGCGTCCGGGGCGCGGGTGGAATCCGGCCAGCGGGTCGTGACCACCAGTTGCGCGTCGATGGCTTCGCGGCATTGTTTCTGGGCGTAGTAGGCGTTCCCCAGCCAGAATTGTGCGCCGGGCGTCATCTCGCTGTTGGGATAGACGCGCACGAAATCCGCCAGCGCCTTGGCGGCGGCGGCGTATTTGCCCGCCTTGAACTGGGCGAGCGCGTTCTCGTAAGCCTGGCTTTCGGCCTGGGCTTCCGGCGTGTTTTCCGCTGGCCCAGCGCCGCCACTGGCGCTGCCGCCGCTGGCGGGCGTGGATTCCATGCGCGCAAGGCGGCCGTCCAGATCCAGGTACAAATCCTGCAGGCGTTTCTTGGCCTGCGCGTTTTCGTAATTCAGGGTTTCGATTTCCCCGCGCAGGCGGGAGATTTCCTCGCGCAGTCCCATGAGCTGGGTAGCCAGTTCCAGTTGCGCCTTGGACTGGGTTTCGAGCTTGGCCTCGAAGGCGGCCTGCATGTCCCGGATTTGCCGGCGCGCCTCGTTGTCGTCGAAGAGTCCCGCCTGCGCGACGGAAATGCAGGACGCGGCGCAGAGAAGACCCAGCGCGCAGCGGGAAAGGAGCGCCGGGCGCATCTCAAAACTCGCCGGAATAGAGGATGTCGGCGCGGCGGTTTTCCGCCCAGGCGGTCTCGTTATGCCCTTCGGCGCGCGGCTTTTCCTCGCCCAGGCTGACGGCTTCCACCTGCGCTTCCTGCACACCCAGAAGCAGCAGCATCTGCCGCACCGCTTCCGCGCGCTTTTGCCCCAGCGAGAGGTTGTATTCACGGCTGCCGCGTTCGTCGGTATTGCCCTGGATCAGCACCTTGAAGTTCCGATTTTCCACCAGGAAACGGGCGTGCGCGGCCACCAGATCGCGGTAGTTTTCCTCGATGTTGTAGCGATCGAGCGCGAAATACACGCTGCGCCTGGCAAGCGCCCCCTTGGTGAGAATGTCCGGCAGATTGCCGCTGCCCACGCCGCCGGCATCGACGCGCGTGATGTTGCCGTCACGATCCTCCACCGGCGCGGCATCGCTCTCCGGCCCGGTAGTGGTGCAGCTTGCCAGCATCAGTGCCGCAAGCGCCAGGAACATCCAGGAAACCATTTTTTTCATGTCATTTCTCCTCATTGGAATGTGGAATTGGGTTGTTGGAAAAAGAAAAACAGAACTCTGGCGGATTTATGCCCGCTTTGCAAATTTGTTTAATCGTCAAAAAGTAAAAACCCACTTTTTGTGCGGCAAAGCCGCATTTTGCTACGCAAAACCAGCCTTCGGCTGTCCTGCGGCCTTCGGCCTTGTGCCGGGTTAATCAGAGGTTGAAGGCAAAGCAAGCTTCGCCTTCAACCCGTAACAACCCAAGGAAAAACCCGCGCGGCCTGTGTGGTTGTCGTAGGGGCGCACGCAGTGCGCCCCTACGATTCGCGCAGATGGGTAGTGGGTTGCGTTGCCTTTCCCCCAAAAAAGGGCAAGCTCCGCTTG
>JAITEO010000252.1 GCA_031281985.1 Zoogloeaceae bacterium
TTTTCGAGCATGTTCACATTTGAAATCCGGGAGCGTCCCGAAGGGACGTAACTTTGATAACCCCCGGCGTCAGCCGGGGGCGTGGCGGCCATCCCACCCAGGATAGCCCCAACGGGGCGTTACTCGCAGCGGGGCATCATGGGAAAAAACATTCGTTGCGCCCGTGTACGAAAAACGATTGCGATAGCGGCTCTGCCGGAAACGACGCATGTGCCGATGCGGCTGCACGACGTAACGCCCCGTTGGGGCTACCTGATCTGGAGGCCATGTTCCCCCCGGCTGACGCCGGGGGTTATCAGAATCGCGTCCCTTCGGGACGCCGCCCGTGCGCGGCGGCGCGTCGTCTGGACGGTTTTCCTCCTCTTTTAACTGCACCCCCGCGCCGCAACATTCCCCGGATTCCGAACCCTTGCAGGGCGCAACCCCTTGTAGGGTGCAGCCCTTGCAGGGCGCGGGCATCATTTCGTCGCCCGCGCCTCCTCGAGCTGGCGGCACAGGATTTCCGCGCCATCCAGCAGGCGCGGGGTGTGGCGCTGGATCAGGTCGGGGTGGAGAAAAAACAGGTTGCCGCGTTGCACGGCTTGCAGCCGGGGCCAGCGACGCCAGTCGTCCAGCCATTCCGGACGCGCGTCGGCCATGCCCGCCGCAAGGATGACTTCCGGATTGGCGGCCAGCACGGATTCCAGGCTCACCACGGGAACCAGTGTGCGCAGATGCCCGTAGATATTGCGGCCGCCGCACAGGGCAATCACCTGGGTGATGATCTGCGTTTTCCCGACCGTCATCAACGGCGCAGGCCAAAGCTGGTAAAAGACCGTAATGGGCGCTTGCTGGCTGTAACGCGCGCGCAGGGCGTCCAGCCGTTGCCGGTAGGCGCGGGCGGCGGCAAGCGCCTTTGCGCGATGCCCGGATAACGCGCCCAGGGTTTCGAGCAGACGGGCGATGTCTTCCAGTGTTTGCGCTTCCGTCACGAAAACCCGCAAGCCCAGCGCGCGCAGGGCATCCACCTGCGCGGGCGCGTTACCGCTCTTCCAGGCAAGGATGAGGTCTGGCCGCAAGTGGAGGATGCGCTCCAGATCCAGGCGATCGTAGCCGCCGACGCGCGGCACCGCGCGCGCATCCTGCGGATAATCGCTGAACTGCGCCGCGCCGACCAGTTGCCCGCCCGCGCCAACGGCATAGAGGATTTCCGTCAGATGCGGCGCAAGACTGACGATGCGCTGCGCCGGAGCTTCCAGCGTGAATTCTTGCCCCGTGTCGTCCGTGAAGGTTTGCGCGCCCGCCAGAAACGGCATCCCCGCCAGCGCCAACAGGAGAAGACAGAGGAAACCGGCAAGACCAACCGGCGTTTGCCCGCCAGCCGGACAGCGCGCCGCGCCACCGCCGCGCAGGTTCGGGCAATCCTTGCGCGATCGGGCGGATTCGCCGCAAGAATGGGGACGAACATGGGCGCAATGAAAAGTGGAGGAACCCAACGAAGCGCCGCCGCTTGCCGTCCCCTCTCCCCCAAGTCTTTGGGGGAGAGGGTGCCCGGTAGGGCGGGAGAGAGGGTGGCACGGCGCGTTGTCAGGGTTCTTCTGGAAAAGTTGCAGCCTGCAAAAGCCCTCTCCTGAAAAAGGGGGGAGCTGAGGGGTCATCCTGTCCATCCTGTTCATCCTGTCAAAGTTGTCTTTTCCCCAGACAAGGGGGGAGCGGGGAGGAACGCAAGGGCAAACGCGCGCGCCATGATGAAGGCATCCCTGCGCTTGCCCTGGATTGCATCCGCCGCTATGCGGCCTTGTAGGGGCGGCAATCTGCCGCCCGTTTTCGGCCTGTGGGCGGGCGGCAGGTTGCCGCCCCTACGGCAAGGCCAACAAGACCGGCCATGCCCGACGCGCGCCCACGGAATACCGGCCACTGATCACAAAGGCGCGCAGCGCCGCTCTGTCTTCTGTCTTCTGTCCTCAGTCCTCCGTCCTCTGTCCCCTGATCTCCAGCGCATAGGCATACAGCTCGTTTTTACCGTGGCCGCTCAGGGTTGCCGCCAGTTTGGCGGCTTGTTTCATGGGCAGGTTTTCGGCGAGGAAAAGGCGCAGGAGGCGTTTGGCTTCGTCTGCCGGAGGGGCTTTCGTTGCGCCGGAGACGATGAGCGCGAATTCTCCCTTCTGGCGCATCGGGTCGGCGGCGAGCCAATCGGCGGCTTCGCCCAGCGGCAGGCGCTGGATGGTTTCGAATTGCTTGCTGAGTTCGCGCGCAATCAGCACGGTGCGTTCCGCGCCCAATTCCTGAGTCATATCCGCGACGCTCTCCAGGATGCGGTGTGGCGCTTCGTAGAACACCAGCGCGTAGGGCAGGGCAGCCAGCGTCTTCAGCGCCGCCCGGCGCGGTCCGCTCCTGGACGGCAGAAAGCCGAAAAAGAGCCAGTGCGCCTCGGAAAATCCGGCGGCGGAAAGGGCGGTGACGGCGGCGCAGGGGCCGGGCAGGGGGATGACCCGCGCGCCCGCGGCGTGGGCGTGGGCGACGATGCGCGCGCCGGGGTCGGAGATGCCGGGCGTTCCGGCGTCCGAAATCAAGGCGACGGCTTCGCCTTTTGCCAACAGCGCCAGCACCCGTTCGGCGGCGGCGTTCTCGTTGTGCGCGTGCGCCGCCAGAAGACGCGCCTTTGCGCCGATGTGCCGCAGGAGCGGCGCGGAGTGGCGGGTATCTTCCGCCGCCACCCAATTAACCGCGCAGAGCACGTCGCGGGCGCGTTCGGAAATGTCGGCAAGGTTTCCCAGCGGCGTGGGAACGACATACAATGGCGCGTATTCTGTAGTCATGGCAAAGGCAAAATGAGCGTGAAAAACTGGTTGGCCGGTCTTTGGGAAAAGGCAAAAAGGGCGCGGCGCGATTCGGAAAGTACGGATGGTATGCGCGCGGAGACGTTGGCGGCAAATTATCTGCGCGCGCAGGGTCTTGTCATCGTCGCGCGCAACTTTCGCGTGCGCGGCGGCGAAATCGACCTCATCGCCCGCGAGGGCGAAATCACGGTGTTCGTGGAAGTGCGCCTGCGCCGCTCGCAGGCGTTCGGCGGCGCAATCGGCAGCATCGGCCTCCAGAAGCGCCGCCGTCTGCTCCTCGCGGCGCAGCACTGGCTGCTGCGCCATCCGCGACAGGGCAACTGCCGCTTCGATTGCGTGTTGCTCGACGATCTCGACGCCCATAACCTGGAATGGATACGCCATGCCTTCACGGCGGATGCTTGAATGCCTTTGCCTGGCGCTGGCGCTTTTCGCCCACCCGCTTTGGGGCGAGGGTGCGCGCGAGGGCGAGGAGCCGCATATCCGTCTGCTGGTGCAATCCTCGCCGCTGGCGGGCAGTCAGTTTCACGCGCTGGCGCATCTGCACGCCAGCATGCGCGTGGGCGATGCGCTGACGCTGGTGCGCGAACCGGAGAATCCCTACGACGCCAAGGCCATTCGCGTGGAATGGCGG
The DNA here is from genome assembly GCA_031281985.1 of Zoogloeaceae bacterium. GTDB lineage: Bacteria > Pseudomonadota > Gammaproteobacteria > Burkholderiales > Rhodocyclaceae > Azovibrio. The sequence continues at coordinate 3,454 of JAITEO010000252.1, forward strand.
GGAAGCCAGTTGGGGTATGTGCCGCGCCGGGAAAATCGCGCCGTGGCCGCCGCGCTGGATCAGGGCAAGAAGCTGCACGCCCGGATTTCCCGCCTGAATCCGGAGGCCGCCGACCCCTGGCAGCGTCTGGAATTTGAGGTGTGGCTGGAACTGTGATGCTAGAATCCATGCTTTGTTTTTGGGATTGCCCTTCAGGATGGATTTGATCGACCGCATCCGCCAGCATTTTGCGGACAGCATCCGCGTGAAGCAGGAAGCGATGGAACTGCTGGCCTCGCCGCTGGCCGATGCCTGCGCCGTCATGACGCGCGCCCTGTGTTCCGGCGGCCGCATCCTGGCGTGCGGCAATGGCGGTTCCGCCGCCGACGCCCAGCACTTTGCCGCCGAACTGGTCGGACGTTTCGAGACGGAACGCCGGGAACTTTCCGCCATCGCGCTCACCACCGACACCTCCATTCTCACCGCCGTCGGCAACGACTATGGCTTCCAGCACGTCTTTTCCCGCCAGTTGCGCGCCCTGGGGCGCGCAGGCGACGTGCTGCTGGCGATTTCCACCTCCGGCAATTCCGGCAACGTGATCGCTGCCATCCATGCCGCGCGGGAACGGGAAATGCGGGTCATCGCCCTGACGGGCGCGGGCGGCGGCCAGATACGGGAACTGCTGCAGGCGGAGGATATCCTGCTTGCCGTCCCCGACAAACGCACCGCCCGCATCCAGGAAACCCACCTGTTGCTCCTCCACTGTCTATGCGACGGCATCGACCGCCTTTTATTAAGTTGAAAGGCGAGGGGAGCGTTCGGTTTGCATCGACTTTTAATCGGGAGCTAAAAATGAAGCGCGTCGTTCGTCCTGTTCTTGTTTGTCTTGCCCTGCTGCTCGCCTTGCCCGCCCTGCAAGGCTGTTTTGGCGTGGCGCTGGTCGGCGTGACCACCGGCGTCATCGCGGTGGTGGATCGCCGCTCCATCGGCGCCCAGACCGATGATGCCGCCATCGAACTGAAGGCGGCCATGCGGCTTCCCAAAGCCCTGAAGGAGGTCAGTCACGTCAATTTCACCAGCTATAACCGCCGCGTGCTGATCACAGGCGAAGCGTCCAGCGAAGCGGTCAAGAAGCAGATCGCCGAAGAAGTGCTCCGCATCGAAAACGTGCAGGGCGTGTTGAATGAAATTGTCATTGCTGGCAACAGCAGCCTGGCGTCGCGCAGCAATGACGCCTTCATCAGTTCCAAGGTCAAGGCGCGCTTCATCGACGCCAATCAATTCACCGCCAGTCACGTGAAGGTGATCACGGAGGCGGGCGTGGTCTTCCTGCAGGGCATCGTAAACGAGCGCGAAGCCGCCGCCGCCGTGCAGATTGCGCGCACCACCAAGGGGGTGATCAAGGTGGTCAATGCGCTGGTGAAGGAAAGCGACGAGGAAATCCGCCGCATCGAAAACAGCCTTGCCAATTCCGCGACTTCCACCGACGGACGATGAACGGAGCCTTGCGCGTGTCCGGTCTGCTGTTCATCGTCGCCGCGCCTTCGGGCGCGGGCAAGACCACGCTGGTGCGTCGTCTCATTGCCCAGACGCCGAACCTTGCCCTTTCCGTCTCCTGCACCACCCGCTCGCCGCGTCCGGGCGAAGTCGATGGCCGCGACTATCATTTCCTGGAGAAAGCGGACTTTCACGCCCTGCAGGAAGCCGGGGATTTTCTCGAATGGGCGAAGGTGCATGGCAACTACTACGGCACCTCCCGCCGCCAGATCGCCGACGCGCGGGCGGCGGGGCGCGACGTGCTGCTGGAAATCGACTGGCAGGGCGCGGCGCAGGTGCGCGGCGCGTTTCCTGACGCCATCGACATCTTCATCCTGCCGCCTTCGATGGAGGCGCTGGCCGAGCGGTTGCGCGGGCGCGGCACGGAAGACGATGCGGTCATCGAGCGGCGTTTCCTGGCGGCGCGCGAGGAGATCCGGCATGTGGACGACTTCGGCTATGTTATCATGAACGCCGATCTGGACACGGCATACGCCCAGCTCGCAAGCATCGTCGAAGCGTCGAGACTGACGCTCGCCTGCCAGCGCCAGCGGCATCCAGAATACTTTGAACGCTTCTTTTCCTCTCTATGAGAACAGCATCATGGCTCGCATTACCGTTGAAGATTGTCTGAAACACATTCCCAACCGCTTCGAAATGTCGCTTTCCGCGGCGCACCGCGCGCGGCAACTGCTCGCCGGCGCGACGCCGCTGGTGGAAGACGAAAAGGACAAGCCGACCGTCGTCGCCCTGCGCGAAATCGCCGCCGCCAAGGTCGGGAAGGAAGTGTTGAACCGCGGGCAAGCCTGAACGCCGGGCGCACGGGCAGGGAGAACGGCAGGTCATCATGCGAAACGAGGCTTCCCCCTCTTCCTCCCCTTCCGCGCCGCCGCCCGCCGCAAGCCTTGCGCTTGCCAGTAACGAAGAGGCGGACGCCGCCGAGCCTGCGGTCTCTTTTCCCGCGCCGCCGGTTGCCGCCCTGTTTCCCCATGATCCGGCCTACCGGAATTTCGTCGCCTGTCTGGATTATCTCAAGGCCGAAGAGGTCGAGCGCATCGAGGCGGCGCTGGACTACGCCCGCCGCGCGCACATCGACCAGACGCGCCTTTCCGGCGAACCCTACATCACGCATCCGCTTGCCGTCGCCAGCGTGGTCGCCGGTTGGCGCATGGATGCCGACGCCATCTGCGCCGCCCTGTTGCACGACGTGCTGGAAGACGCTGGCATCGCCAAGGCGGAACTGGCGGAACGCTTCAATCCGGCCATTGCCGAATTGGTCGATGGCCTTTCCAAGCTCGACAAGATCGAGTTTTCCTCCTATCAGGAAGCGCAGGCGGAAAATTTCCGCAAGATGATGCTGGCAATGGCGCGCGATCTGCGCGTGGTGCTGATCAAGCTGGCGGATCGGCACCACAATCTGCACACCATGTCCGCCATCCGCGCCGACAAGCGCCAGCGCATCGCGCGCGAAACCCTGGAAATCTACGCGCCCATCGCCAATCGTCTCGGGCTGCACAAGATGTTTCGGGATCTGCAGGATACTTCCTTCCATCTGCTGCACCCGCTGCGCGCCAGGGTGCTGGCGCGCGCCATGGCGGCCTTTCAGGGCGACAACAAGGAACTCATTGGCCGCATCCAGAACAGCATCCGGCAAAAGATCGCCGAAGCCGGCATCCGCGGCGCGCGGGTATTCGGGCGCGAAAAAAGCCTGTATTCCCTGTACAGCAAGATGGCGCACAAGCATCGCCGCTTCGCCCATATCCAGGACATCTACGGCTTTCGCGTCATCCTGCCGGACATTCCCGCCTGCTACCTGGCGCTGGGCGCGTTGCACGCCCTGTACAAACCCGTGCCCGGCAAGGTCAAGGATTACATCGCCCTTCCCAAGGCCAACGGGTATCAATCCCTGCACACCACGCTGATCGGCCCGACCGGCGCGCCGCTGGAAATCCAGATCCGCACCGAGGAAATGCACCATGTCGCGCGCGAAGGCATCGCGGCGCACTGGCTCTACAAGGATACCGAGCGCGGCGGCGCCGACCTGCACATCCGCACCCACAAATGGCTGCATTCCCTCCTGGAAATGCAAAGCGGCGATTCTTCCGAATTCCTGGAAAACGTCAAAATCGACCTGTTCCCGAACGATGTGTATGTCTTCACGCCCAAGGGACACATCATCAACCTGCCGCAAGGCGCGACGCCGGTGGATCTGGCCTATGCCATCCACACGGATGTCGGCAACCGCTGCATTGCCGCGCGCATCAACCACGAATCCGCGCCCCTGCGCGCGGAATTGAAGAACGGCGATCTCGTGGAAATCATCACCGCCGTCCATGCCCATCCCAATCCCGTCTGGCTGAGCTATGTGAAGACCGGCCGCGCCAGGAGCCGCATCCGCCATTTCCTGCGCACCGTGCATAACGAGGAATCCGCGGCGCTGGGCGAACGCCTGCTCAACCAGGAACTCATCCACCGCGGCGTCTCGCCGGACAAAGTCCCCGCCGCCGCCTGGGAACACGTCATCAAGGCGGGCGGCAACCACAACGCCCGGGAAGTCTTCATCGACATCGGCCTGGGCAAGAGATTGGCGGAAGTCGTCGCCAGCCGCCTGTTGGCCGACGATACCGTCGTCGCCGCGCCCTATGCCGGAACCCTGATCATCCGGGGCGCGGAAGGCATGGCCATCCAGCTTGCCAAGTGTTGCCAGCCCATTCCCGGCGACCCCATCGTCGGCTCCATCAAGAAAGGCCAGGGGCTGATCATCCATACCCACGATTGCCCCGTCATCCGCAAGTCGCGCTCGCACGAACCCAACAAATGGATAGACGTGGAATGGGAGCCGGATCCCGGCCGCCTGTTCGATGTGCGCATCAGCCTGGAAATCGAGAACGCGCGCGGCACGCTCGCGCAGGTCGCCGCCACCATTTCGCAATCTGGCTCCAACATCGAAAACGTCACCATGGAAGGCGATGCGGAAAAGCGCCATTCCCATCTCCATTTCATCCTCCAGGTCGGCTCGCGCCTCCATTTGGCGCAGGTCATGAAAAACCTGCGCCGTATCCCGCAGGTGGTGAGAATCCATCGCGCCACAGCGCACGGAGAATAGATCGTGCGACGGCAAAAAGTAAAAACCTACTTTTTGTGCGGCTTTGCCGCATCTGGCTTCGCCAGACCAGCCTTCGGCTGTCCTGCGGCCTGCGGCCTTGTGCCGGTTTCCTATAGCAAAAAAGGGCAGGCAAAGCCTGCCCTTTTTTGGGGTAAAGGCAAGGAAAACCCACTACCGCTCGTCCGTCCGGTCGTAGGGGCGCACTGCGTGCGCCCGCAACCCATCCCGCCGCGTGTGACGGCCAACGGGCGCACGCAGT
>JAITEO010000323.1 GCA_031281985.1 Zoogloeaceae bacterium
GTAAGCGTGCCATGGTGGTCAGGGATCAGGGATCAGGGGTCAGGGATCAGGGATCAGGGATCAGGGATCAGAGGGCAGAGGGCAGAGGGCAGAATGCGCGCTTGTCGGGCGAAGCGCCATTTGTCTCCCCGCGCCCGCTTGTGGGAAAGGGGCGGGGAAAAGCGTGGAGCAAACGCGCTTTGTAGCCTGTAATCTGTGACCAGTGGCGAACGCGCGGGTTTTTCTGATTCCTGACTCCTGATTCCTGATTCCTGATCCCCCCGAAAGCGGCAAAACTTGCCGGAAGGGGGGCGTTGCCTTCTTCCCTTGGCGTGGTTACGCCGTTTGGGGACGTTTTGCACAAAAACTGTGGATAACTTTGTGGGTATCGTGTCACTAACCGGTCAAAATTCCATAGGTACGGGCATTTTCTCGGGGTTGCCTCAAAAATAGGCTTCTCATAAAAATCAATGAAATCAAAGAGTTGAAAAATAAATCGACTGTCAATAGGCAAAAGCAAAAAAATTTTCCCGGCTTGACAGGACGTTGAATTTCTGTGGAGTAAACTGCGCGCCCATGTTGGTGGATAACCCCTTGATTTCTCCTTTTTTTGACCCGTCGGCCTTTGCGGCGAAAGAGGCGGTTCTTTCGGTCGGCGAACTGAATCGCGCGGTGCGCGGCGCTTTGGAAGCGCAATTTCCCCTGCTCTGGGTGGCGGGGGAAATTTCCAGTCTGACCCGCGCCGCTTCCGGGCATGTCTATTTCACCTTGAAGGACGCCGAAGCGCAGGCGCGTTGCGTGCTCTGGCGCAACAAGGCGCAGCTTGCCGGCTTTCGCCTGGAAAACGGCCAGAAGGTCCGGGCGCGGGTATTGGTGACGCTCTACGAGGCGCGCGGCGATTATCAATTGAGCGTGGAGGGACTGCGTCTGGCCGGACAGGGCGCGTTGTTCGAGCAGTTCCTGGAATTGAAGACGCGCCTTGAAGCCGAAGGCTTGTTCGCCGTCGAGCAAAAACGGCCGCTACCCGCCTTCGCCCGCCGCATCGCCATCGTTTCCAGCCCGCAGGCCGCCGCCTTGCAGGATGTGCTGGCAACCTTCGCGCGGCGCGCACCGCATGTGCGCCTCACGCTCTTTCCCGCGCCCGTGCAGGGCGAAGGCGCGGGGCAGAAAATCGCGCGGGCGCTGACCGCCGCCGCCGCTTCCGAACACGACGCCATTTTGCTGTGTCGCGGCGGCGGCAGCATGGAAGACCTGTGGGCATTCAACGCGGAAGTCCTCGCCCGCGCCATTCGCGCCTCGCGCCTGCCTGTCGTCAGCGGCATCGGACACGAAACCGATTTCTGCATCGCCGATTTCGCCGCCGACCTGCGCGCGCCGACGCCCACGGCAGCGGCGGAACTGATCTGCCCGGCGCGCCAGGTTCTGCTGGAACGTCTGGACGCCCTGCGCCGCCGTCTGGCGCAGGGCTGCGAAAACCGCCTGCGCGGCTGGGCGCAACGCCTGGATTACCTCGACGCCCGCCTGCCTTCCCCCGCCCGGCAACTGTTGCTGCGCCGCGAAACGCTCTTTGTCCTTTCCCTCAACCTGCACCGCGCCGCGCGGCAAGGCGTGGCGCAAAGACAAGACGCCCTGCGCGCGCAGGCCGCATCGCTCGCGCGCCACCGCCCGCGCCTGGAAGCAAAGGGCGAGACGCTCACCCATCTGCGCCAACGCCTGCAACAGGCGGCAACGTATCTTTTGCGCCACCGGCAACAACGATTGGCGCAACTGGCGCAGGGACTGCGCCAACTCGACCCGCAAGCCGTGCTGGCGCGCGGCTACGCCATCGCCACCCGCCCCGACGGCAGCCTGCTGCGCGACGCCGCAACGACCACTCCGGGCGACACCCTGTTTATAGAACTGGCGCGCGGAAAAATCACCACACAAGTCGTGGAAAGCGTCAAAAAGTAAAAATCTACTTTTTGCCGGATTAGTCAGCAAAAAAGGACAGGCAAAGCCTGCCCTTTTTTGGGGTAAAGGCAAGGGAACCCACTACACAATCTGCACGGTCTCGTAGGGGCGCACTGCGTGCGCCCGCAAACCATTCTTGCCGCGTGACGGCCAACGGGCGCGCGCAGCGCGCCCCTACGAGAACCCCAAGGCCGCGCTGGTTTTTCCTTGCCTTTACCCAAAACAGGGCAAGCTTTGCTTGCCCTGTTTTGCTGACCGACCCGGCAAAAAGTTTTACTTTTTGATGTTTCCCATTGCGGCCCTGTAGTGGGGCAGCAGGTCTTCGGGGCGGCGGATGGTCATGCCGAGGTCGTGCACCAGGCCGTCTTTCAGGCTGTAGATCCAGGCGTGTATGGTGACGGGCTGGCCGCGTCTCCAGGCGTCCTGCACCACGCCGGTCTGGCAGACGTTGACGGCCTGTTCCAGCGTGTTGAGTTCGCAAAGACGGTCGTGGCGCATGGCTTCCGGCAGGGCGTCGAGCAGATGGGCGTGTTTCTGGCGCACGTCCTGCACATGCCGCAGCCAGATATCCACGACGCCGGTGCGTTCGCCGTTCAACGCCAGACGCACCCCGCCGCAGCCATAATGCCCGACCACCATGATGTGCCGCACCCGCAACACGTCGATGGCATACTGGATGACGGAAAGGCAGTTCAGGTCGGTATGCACCACCACATTGGCCACGTTGCGATGCACGAATACCTCGCCCGGCAAAAGGCCGACGATCTGGTTGGCGGGGACGCGCGAATCCGAGCAGCCTATCCACAGGTAATGCGGGTTCTGGATGTTGGAGAGCTTCTGGAAATAGGCCGGATCCAGCGTCTGCATCTGGTTGGACCAGGCGCGGTTGAAGTCGAACAGATGGAAGAGGTTCTCTTCGCGCACGGCTTTTTCCGACCAGTGTTGCAAATCCAGCGCAAGGTAAATCGCGCCTTCCAGGGGCGCGGGATAGTAGGCGGGGGCTTCGTCGAAGCCCAGTTCGCGGTAGATCTTGACCGCGATGCGCATGGAGGGAATGGCATCCAATACCAGCCGGTGAAACCCCATGTCGCGGGCGGCGCGAATGGCGGCCAGGGCGAGCGCGGTGCCCGCGCCCTGGCCTTGTTCTTCCGGCATGACGTACATGCGCTTCATCTCGCACAGGTTTTCCGACAGGGCGCGAATGCCGACGCAGCCGATGGGGCGATTCTCCCGTTCGCCGACGAAAAGACGTCCGGTCGCGCCGCTGTAACGCCCCGGCAGGGCGCTGATTTCTTCATCGAAGCTCTGAAAGGAGAGATTCACCCCCATCCAGGCCGCATAGTCGCGGAAGAAGCCGCGCACGGCGGGAATGGCGGGATCATCGGCGGAAGCGACAAGACGGGTATGGATCATGGGCGGGCGGCAGGAGACAGAGGACAGAATCCTGTCCTCTGGTATATAAAATTTGCAATATTGCGTACCAGTAATTTATCCTGTCTCTCCCTTTCTGTCTTTACTTTTCTCGATGATGATGGATGAACCGGTTCATTGCCCCAAGCGGCAACCTACTTTGCGCCTGGTGCCCATGCCAGGCAACGAAAACATGTTTGGCGATATTTTCGGCGGCTGGGTGATGTCGAACGTCGATATTGCCGGCGGCGTCGAGGCCATGCGGCACGCGCGCGGACGGGTGGCGACGGTGTCGGTCAACAGCTTCCAGTTCCACCAGCCCGTCTCCAGCGGCGACGTGGTGAGCTTCTATACCGAGATCGTCCGCGTGGGGCGAACCTCGATTACCGTCCAGGTACAGGTCTTTGCCGAGCGGCATCCGCAAAAGCCGATCACCGTCAAGGTAACGGAGGCCATCCTGACCTACGTGGCCCTGGACAAGGAAGGCCAGAAACGCGCGCTGCCCCCCGCCGTATGGCCGGAACTGAACGAAGACGACAACGTCGGGGAGGATTTGGGAAGAAAATAGAAGTCAGTACTGCCGCTTGAGCAGGCGGCTATTGGCGATGTAGAGGGAAAAGAGCAGGACGAGAATGGCAAACGAATAGAGCAGCGTCGATTCGGGTTTTTCATGATCGACGATGATCAGCCGCACGATCGCCGTGATGCCGATATAGAGGAAGTAGCGCAGCGGAAAATGGAATCTGGATTCAAAGTACTTGGCGATCAGGGCAATGAACTCGAAGTACAGGAACCAGATCACGATCCCCTCGATCATTTCATAACCGCCACGCGCCGGACCGTTTTTCACCAGGAGCAACAGCAAGCTCCAGGTTTCCCGGAACAGAAACCCCAGCAAGATCACCACCAGCACGCACAACATGAGCGCCAGCAGGCGCTGCATGTTCTTTGCCAATGTCTTGGCCTTGATTGGTTCGGTGAATCTTTTCATGAAAGGCGGCAAAAAGTAAAAACCTACTTTTTGCCGATTCAGTCAGCAAAAAAGGGCAAGCGGAGCTTGCCCTTTTTTGGAGAAAAGGCAACGAAACCCCATGGCCGGACTGGTTTTGCGTTGGGTTTACATGGCAAAAAGTAGTAGGTTTTTACTTTTTGCCGTTCCCAAGCCTACCCATGCCGTGTGTCGTGATGATGACAAAAAATATCGGGGAGCAAAAGAAGCGGGCGTTGCCCGTTTCTTTCGCTCCCCGGTTTTCGGCGGTTACCGCAAGCGCCGTCAGGCCAGCAGGCTGCGCAGCATCCAGGCGGTCTTTTCGTGTTCCTGCATCCGTTGGGTGAGGAGATCGGCGGTGGGTTCGTCGTTGGCGGCGGCCACGGCGGGGAAGAGTTTGCGCGCGGTGCGGGCGACGGTTTCGTGTCCCGCAACCAGCAGGGCCACCATCTCTTCCGCCTTGGGCACGCCCTTGGTTTCGGAAATGGCGGTCAGCTTGGCGAACTCGCTGAAGGTGCCGGGCGCGGGATGCCCCAGGGCGCGGATGCGCTCGGCAACCAGATCGACCGCCAACGCCAGCTCGTTGTACTGGGTCTCGAACATCAGATGCAGGGTGTTGAACATCGGCCCGACCACGTTCCAGTGGAAGTTGTGGGTTTTCAGGTACAGGGTGTAGGTATCCGCCAGCAGATTGGAAAGCCCGACGGCGATTTTCGCCCGATCCTGCTCGCGGATGCCGATGTCAATCACCGGCCCGCTTGCGGCCTTGATCTTGCCCGCGACGGGCTTCTTTTCGCCCTTTTCCGCCTTGGCGGCCTTGCCGGCGTTCTTGGCGGTCTTGTTGCTTGCGCTCATGATGCAAACTCCTTTGAAGATGTGTTTGGGTTACGAGGGAAAATGACAACAGACCATTCACTTGCCAACGAATGCCACAACCGCCGCAAGCGGATCGTCTCCTGTCGCCGGATCATTTGATGCCGTGTTCCTGCAGGAAGGGCACATACGCCTTGTCCACGCGCAGGATGTGGTGCATGAGCCATCCCTTCAGGAATTCCAGCGCCTCTTCCGAGACGGCCTTGCCCTTTTCGAAATCCAGCAGCAACTGGATGGCCTGACGGGTGAGATCGTCGTGTTCGGCCTTGTGCGCGTCGGTTTCCGGATACCCCAGGCGGTCGAACAGTTCTTCTTCGAGAATGAAGTGATTGACGGTGTAATCCACCAGACCTTCGAGAATCTCCCGCAACACCTCGTTATTCTGCGCTTGCGACTCGACCTGCGCGTGCAGGCGATTGGTTGCGTCCACCAGCCAATGGTGCTGCTCGTCAATGCTGCCGATACCCAATATGAATTTATCGGACCAGGGCATGAAAGACGTCACGTTCGCTCCTCCTTTGAGTGTGTGCGTCAAAAAGTAAAAACCACTTTTCGTGCGGCAGAACCGCATTTTGCTGCGCAAAACCAGCCTGGCCTTGGGGTTGCGTTGCCTTGCGGCAAGCTCGCGCAAATCCGGCGAAAGTGCGATACATCATATCAGAACGCCATGCCGTCACAGCAAAAAAATATTTTACGCGCAGGACGCTCGCGTGAATGCCTTCATCATGGAAAAAGCAGTTGCCATTGCCTCCCTCCCCTGACAAGGGGAGGCGGGTCTTCCTTGTCGTTACCCCAAAAAAGGGCAAG
>JAITEO010000362.1 GCA_031281985.1 Zoogloeaceae bacterium
GTGCTTTGTCTGGCAGGGTTTTTTCTTCACCCTGGATTGCGCCCGATGGAGAGCGAGAAGGGAATTTCGTCAAAGCGGTTCTATGAACACGCGCCTTGCGGCGTCATCTGGAAACCACCGCGCCTGAACTTTGTGTGGCGGCCTTTATCCGCGCGATCAGTTCCTGCCAATCCACCCGGCGGGTATAGCCCATGACCGTCAGGGCGGGGATGCCGCCGCCCGCGACGATGGCGTAGCGTTCGCCCCGATCCATGCCGCCGATGCCGCGCATGTGGCAGACGCCGTTTTCCAGGCGGCAGGAAAGGCCGATGCTGCGATAACCAAAATCCTCGAAAAAGCGGAGCGCGCTCTTCTGGATCGCCACTATCGCGCCGCCGCCGCCCAGGGAAGCGATGTTATCGACCGCCCGCTGGCTGATGCGGCGCGGATAACGGCCAGGACTGCTGGCAACGCGCGCCTCGAACGCCAACGGCTGCCAGTCTGCGCCCAGTTCCAGACCTTTCAGATCGGCGTCGATGAAGCCGGTAATCCGCCCAAAGGAAAAAGTCTGCGTCAATTGCGCCAGATCGAGGTGGCGGGCATTGACATCCGCCAGAAGACGCGGACGCACCCCCAGCGGGTCGATGAAACGCAGCCCGGTACAGTTCAGATACCCATCGAATACCTGGATGACCAGCGCGCCATCCAGCGACGCTTCCCGATTGGCATAACGGATGAGCGGCAGGCTGGCGGACAGCATGCCCTGCATGACCGGCAGATCAAGCACCTGCGTCAGCTTTTCCAGCGACAGGGGCGCCAGGGAAAAACTCAGCGCGCCCTCCCATTCGCCGCTTTGCGCGTTCTGTTCGGCGCTCAGGTGAGTCACCGCCAGGGCGCTGTCGAGTATCGGGATATCCGTCGGTTGCGCCAGCGCGAAACCGCGCGGACGGATTGTCAGCGGCAGGGAAAAGACGCCGCTTTCCAGCCGTCCCAACGCCAGCCTGCCCACCCGCAAATCGCCGCGTCCCTCGCCCGCCCGCCGCCATTCGACTGTGCCGCTCAAACCTTCCAGCGCCAGCCTGCCCTTGTCCAGCAGGAAGCCGGCATCGGCAGAAGAGAGCTTGAGCGTATCCAGCGCGCCCTGCCGCCAGTCCGCCGACAGACCCAACTGGCCGAACAGCGTGATCGGCGGCAAATCCTTTCCCGCCAGCACCGACGCCAGCAAGGCTTCGCCCAGCGCGGACAGTTCCAGGGATTCCGCTTGCAGCGCGCCTTCCTGGATACCCGTCTGCCAATCGCCCGCCCCGTGAAAACGCACGCTGCCCACACGCGGAAAATGCAGCGCGGCATGCGAAATTCGCCAATTCCCCTCGCCCAGCGTACCGGCAAATTCCAGGGATTGCGCCTCCGCATTCAGCAAGGCCGGCGCGTAATACACCGCGCCTTTCTGCCATTCCAGACGCCCTTCCATCCGCCAATCCTGCGCAACCTTCTGTCCGGAAAGTTTCAACGTCAGCGCCAGGTTTTCCGCCGCATAGAGGCCATCCGGCGAATTGAACAGGCCATCTTTGAGCGTAAGCTCTGCCGCGAGCGCGCGCGCGGACAGATCCAGGCGTCCATTCAGCTTGCCGCCCGGCTGCCAGGAAACGAACTGCGCCAGCGCCGGAACGAGGCGCGAGAGCAGCAGCGGATTGCCATTCTGGATCACCAGGCGGGTATTCGTTTTGCCATAGCGCAGTTCCCAGCGCTCGCCGGGGGACGGCTGCAACAGCAGACGCCAGTTTTCGCCCTCCTCGGTAAGTTGCAGGCCAATGGGCGCGCCTTGCGCCAGATGAAGATGTCCCTGGGTGCAGGAGAACGCGCCGGGATCGGGACGCAGACGCGCGCAGGAAATGCGGATTTTTGGCCAGACCTGCCCCAGGACATCCAGGTTCTCCAGCGTCAATTCACCGCCTTCGCCTTCCATGCGCAACTGAATGGCGCGCACGCCAAAAGCCTCGTGCTGAATTTGTCCCATGGAAAAGTCCAGGCGCCATCTTCCTCCGGATAGCGCCAGGACGCTGCCCGCAAGCAACGCCAGGCAACCGGCAAACAGGATTTTCCTCATGCTCGGTTCTGGCAGTTCGCGCCCGAATCGGCGCGCCAGCGCCGCAGTTCCCCGGCCAAGCGTCCGGCGGCTTCCGCCAGCGCCCGGACGCCGCCCGCCGCGTCCGGCGTGGGCGCGGCAACGCTCAGATCGATGCGGCGTTCCGCCTCGACGCCCGTATCCGGATGACGCAGCCGCGCCTGGACGAAAAGCGCGCCGAAACTCTCTTCCGGCGTGATGAAGACCTGCTCGAAGCGTTGCAGTTCCAGTTCGAGGCGGCAGACATCCGGTTTTGCTTCCTCCGCCCAGAACAGCCGCTCCTGCAGGAAAGCGCGCAGGATGTCGCCCGGCGTGCCCGCCCAGCGCGCATGCGCGTAAAACTGAACCTTGGCGGGATCGGCGTAGGCCAGGCGATAGCGCATGAAGTTGTTTTCCAGCGCGGGCGCGGAAAACAGGTGGAACCCCATGCTGCGGGCGGAGATGGGCGGCGCTTCTATCCCGGAAAAGACCGGTGCCGCGCCCAGATCGAAACGTTCCGGCGCGGATTGCGGCGGCGTGAAGGCGGGCAGGCAGGCGGCGAGCAGGAGACTGGCCAGCGACAGGAAAAAAAGACGCTTCATGATCGAAAGCCTCATGGAGAAGGCGAAGAAACCGCGGCAGGGGAAGTCGCGGCGGGCGCGACGAAACCCGGCTCACCCGGCCCCGGCGTGGCGGGTTGCGCGCCGAAAACCAGGCTTTGCGGCGAATGCTCCAGCGTATCCAGCACCTGTTCGAAGCGGCGGGCGGCAAGGGAAAGATCGTGGGCAGTGGTTCTGATCTTGGGGATCAGGGCGTCTTCCGGACGGACCTTGGCCTCGCCTTCGTCCCGCAGCAGTTTCTCGGCACGCTGCACCACCTGATCCGTATGCGCCACCAGCTTTCGCGCGTCCTCCATCAACAATGGCGCGGCGCGTACTGCGGCGGCAAGGCTGCGCGTATTTTCCTCGGAAAACACCGACTGCAGATGGGCGAAGGAAGCGTCCATGCGCTGACTAGCGGATTCCAGATGCACGAGCGTCCGCTCCAGACGCTGGCGATTCTGCGCATCCAGAAGCTCGTTGGCATTGACGAGAAAGGCGCGCGTTTCCGCGAGAATGGCGGGCAGGCTGTCTTCCAGGCGATCCAGGAAGGAGGGCTGCATCTGGATGCGCGGCAACGGGTCGTCGCGCAAGGGCTGGCTGTTTTTCTGCGGCGCGCCATCTTCCAGCAGCACATGCGCCAGGCCGGTAATGCCCTGGTAGGCCAGGCGGGCGGTCGTGGCGCTGTTCAACGGAACGAAGGTTTCGGCTTCCACGTGAATCAGGATGTTGCGCGCATCTTCCGGATCGAGCTGGATGCTCTGCACCTTGCCCACGCGAATCCCCCGGTACAACACCGGCGCCTGCGGATTCAGGCCGCCGACATTCTGCTGGGTGACCAGGACGAACTCGCGCGTTTCCGCGCTGCGCTCGCCAAAAGCATAAAACGCCATCAGCGTCGCGGCAAGCAACGCAAGGGTAAACAATCCGGCAAGAAGGGCATGCGCGCGATTTTCCATGCAGGTTCGATCCGTGGGTTCCGGGAGAATTCTAGGGCACGGGCGAATTCTTTCACGCTCCGAGCGCCCTGCCAACAGAAATCTTGCGACGGCAAGAAGTTGCCGCCTCCATGCCGCCGCGCGCCAAGCCAAAAGCGCCAGCGCACCTCAACTGCGCATGCCGGTAATCTCCCCCGAAGCGTCAATGGCGTATTCGGCGGCCACGGTGCGAGAAAGATCGAGACGCTCGAATTTCGTATTCTTGATTTCCAGCTTGCCGATCTGGGCGTCGCGGATTTCCAGTTGGCCGATTTCACAGTTCTCCAGGTAAAGGTGTTGGGTCTTGAGCCAGTTGATCTTGAGGTAGGGAATCTGGCAGTCGCGGACGATGAAGACTTCGTTGGCGAAATCCGGGTTTGCAAGATCGCGCACCACGCCATCTTCTATGGCGGTCAGGTTGGCTGCCTTGTCGGAACGACAAACGATACGCTCGAACAAGGCTTCTTTCGGAACGCCTCCCGCGCAGACAAAACTCCAGGTCGCTCCCTTGGGGCTACCCATCATCTTGCCGGTCGCGCTGAAAACGCAGTTCTTCACAGAAAGTTTTCCCTCGAAACTGACGCCCGCCAAATCGAAAAACCCCTCGCGCAAATGCTCGAACAGCGTCGCTTCCCCGACAACCAAGCCCTGCATCCTGAAAACCTCTTTCGCCACGCAACGGCGCACGGTGAGGGTTTTGAGCTTGGCGCCCCAGAGAACTTCCTCCGCATCCTCGAAGGTGCTGTCCAGAAACGAAAAATCGGGCAGATGATCCGTGAATTCCTTGTGAATGTCGTCCTCACGCGGATAACCCGTTATGCGCTTCCCGGAACCCAGCCTGCCGCTCTTGCCGAAAACGCAGTCTTGCAAGAGGAGCCGCTTGTCGCCGCGCCAGGTGAAGTTGCCTTTCTTGCGGCATTTCACCAGCGTCACCTCGTCGCCCGCCAGGATGTAGGGATGGACGATGATGCGGGCGTGGGGCGGGGAACTTTCCTTGTTATAGAATTCGCAGGACTCGAAACGGGCCTTGCCATGAAAGACGACGCTCCCCCGGTTGAATTTGCAGCGTTTGAAGACCACATCGCGGCATTCACCCAGTTGCATGGCGTCGTTGTTGGCGGAGGGGCCGAATTCGCAGTCGATGAAATTACAATTCGTCAGTTGCGTCAGGAAGATATGGTGCGAAGCCGGAAAGTGGCAATGGAGGAAATCGTAATCGCTCCACGCGACATTGATGAACGCCTCGCCGGAAAACTCGGCGTTCTCGATGACGATGCGCTCTTGCTGCCTCTCTTCCCGGCGTAATCGAGCGCTTACGAGATATTCATGAATGCGCCCGA
>JAITEO010000004.1 GCA_031281985.1 Zoogloeaceae bacterium
CCGCCGAATGTTTCCGGCGGCAGGCTGATGGCGTGGAGCACCACCAGCGAGAGTGGAATCTCCTGCGGACGCGCGCCAAAATTGGGGCTGGCACCCTGTCGCGCCGCCAGACAGCGGCCTTCCACGAAACG
The DNA here is from genome assembly GCA_031281985.1 of Zoogloeaceae bacterium. Classification (GTDB taxonomy): domain Bacteria; phylum Pseudomonadota; class Gammaproteobacteria; order Burkholderiales; family Rhodocyclaceae; genus Azovibrio. Next base: position 132 of record JAITEO010000004.1, read on the forward strand.
CCAGGGATTTTCTTTACACGCCATGACCAAGCCGGTTCATTCTTCCGCATCGCTCCCCGCGTTGCTACTCCCTTCTTCCGCCCCATTTTCCCGCTCCATACCCAGCCGTTCCAGCCGGTAGCGCATGGAACGAAAGCTGATGCCCAAAACCCGCGCCGCCTTGGTGCGATTGCCGCCAGCCCGCTTCAGGGCGTCATCGATCGCCTGCCGCTCGACGCGCAGCAGGTAATCATCCAGATTTTCGCCATCGCGCTCCAGTCCCGTTCCCGATCCCGTCTTGGGCAGGAGCGCCACCATGTCATCGAGGCGCAGATCTTCCAGTTCGATGCGATTGCGGGAGCAAAGCGCCGTGGCGCGTTCCAGCACGTTTTCCAGCTCGCGCACATTGCCAGGAAAGGAATAACAGGTCAGCGCCTGCCACGCTTCATCCGAAAAGGCTGGAATATCCGCCGCGCCGCACTGGCGTTTCAGAATGCCCTTGGCAAGCAGCGGAATATCCTCGCGCCGCTTGCGCAGGGGCGGCATCACGAGTTCAATGACGTTGAGGCGGTAATACAGATCCTGCCGAAACATGCCCTTGAGCACACAGTCCTGCAAATCCCGGTGTGTGGCGCTGATGATGCGGACATCTACGCTTTCCTCGTAGACGCTGCCTACCTTGCGCACCTTTTTTTCCTGGATCACGCGCAACAGTTTGACCTGCATGTGCAGGGGCAAATCGGCAATTTCATCGAGAAACAGCGTGCCGCCATGCGCCGCCTGGAAAAAGCCGTCGCGGTTCGTTACCGCGCCGGTAAACGCGCCCTTGAGATAGCCGAAAAACTCGCTTTCCATCAGGGATTCGGGAATCGCGCCGCAATTGACCGGGACAAAGGGCGCTTCCGCGCGCGGGCTTTGTGCGTGAATCTGCCGCGCTGCCATTTCCTTGCCGGTTCCCGATTCGCCGGAGATATAAACAGGGGCCTGACTCTTGGCGAGCTTGCCGATCAGCCCCGCCACCTGCTGCATTTCCGGCGACTCGCCCCAGATCATGCTCGCGCTCTGCGCGGGCGACTCACTCCTGTCGGCAATGCGCAGCGCCGATTTCACCAGTGAACGCAACTGGTCAAGCCCCACTGGCTTTGCCAGATAATCGAACGCGCCGGCTTTCATGGCCGCCACCGCGTTGTCGGGCGAACCAAAGGCCGTGATGACCGCCACCGGCAGATCACGCCCGGAATCGGTGAGATACTGCACGATCTGCAAACCCTCGCCATCCGGCAGACGCATATCGGTCAAACAGAGCTGGTAATCATCGCGCTGCTGCAAAAGCCGCATGGCTTCCCCCACGCTGCCCGCGCAATCCACTTCCAGTCCCATGCGCGCAAGCGTCAGGTCTATGAGTTCCCGGATATCCGCCTCATCATCGACCACCAGCACGCGGTTGGATTTTTTCATGCCGCCTGATCCCGCAACAGCCACATCGTTTCCTTTCCTTTCAAGACGAAATGCCCACCTTCCCCCGCTTCCTGCGCGAGAAAGAGCGCAACGCCATTGGATTCACACAATTCCCGCGCGATATGCAACCCCAGGCCGGTACCTTTGGCCGAAGTCGTAAAGAACGGTTCAAAAACATGCGCTTGCAAGTCTTTTGGAATACCTTTTCCGTCATCCACGAGGTGCAATTCTACGCCATCTTCCATCTGCCTTGCGAATAGCCGCACCGCGCCGGGCCGACGGCTCGCATAGCGCAGCGCGTTCCCCAGAAGATTCCAGATCACCTGCCGGAATTGCCCCTGGTTGAAATTCACGATCATATCCTCCGGAAGCTCACAGGCAATCACACCTGCGGTCACGTTTTCCTGCGCCTCGATTTCCGGAATGAAATTCGCAAAGAAAGCAGCCAGCCGAATATCGTTCCTGTCTTCGGCAGCGTGCTGCCGTCCCAGCACCAGAACGTCCCGCACGATGCGATCCAGGCGCAGCACATTGTCGTTCACAATCTGCAACAAGCGCTGCTGCGCAGGCTCATGGACATCCTCCGCCAACAAATCGCTCGCGTGCCGGATGGATGAAAGCGGGTTGCGAATCTCATGCGCGATGCTGGCGGTCAGCCGCCCCAGCGAAGCGAGTTTGAACTGTACGGCCTGCTCCCGCAACTTGCGCAAATCGCGTATGAATACAAGCGCGACGTTGCCACTGCTATAGGTGTAGGAAAAACTCACGGCCAGATCGGTTCCTTCCGGGCGATGGATTTCCGTTTCTTCCGCACCGCCTGAACGCCAAAGCTGGTAGGCGCTGGCAAGCTCGGGCGCAACCTGTGCCAAATCCCCTTTTACCCGATCCGGGTTCCTGCCCAGAATGGCCAGCGCCATCGGATTGCGATCCACAATGCTTCCTGCCGCGTCGACCACCAGCACGCCGTCCCCCATGCGCTCCATGACCCGGCGGCTGATGCGCACCTGATCGTCCAGCGCAATTCCCCGCTGGAAGGCCAGCTCCTCATTGAGACTCAAACGCCGACCAAAGAAATAGGCCGCGCTTGCCGCAACAAAGAACACGATGCTGCGAAAACCGCTCGTGGCAAGCGTCGGCACATCAAAGTGATCCGCTGCCGCAAGATTGAGATAAAACGTCACACTCAGGACGGCCAGGGAAGTAAGCGCCGCGTAGAAAAACGCCATGCGCCGCGAAGACATCA
>JAITEO010000034.1 GCA_031281985.1 Zoogloeaceae bacterium
GCTTCCGGCGTACCCGGCGACATCCCCGGCGTGCCCGGCAGCGTCACGCCGCCCCAGCCGGCCAGCGACGCGCAGATTCCGCAGCCGAGCAGCGCCCTGCAACAGGCCTCCGCCGCGCAGGCGCTCGAGAACGCCGCGCCTGCCGCGCCGCTGGATGCGCCGATCGCCGAAAGCCTCTTCGTGGAAACCGACCTCGTCCGGGCGGAAATTTCCGCCCTGGGCGGCGATCTGGTCTGGCTGGAATTGCAGCGTTTTCGCGCGCAGGAAGACAAGAGCCAGCGCTTTACCCTCTTCGACGACAAGCACCGCTACGCCGCCCAGAGCGGACTGATCGACGCCGACCATCCCAATCAGGAGACGCTGCCCAATCACAAGACCCTGCTGACCCCGGTTCCCGGCCCGCGCGCGCTGGCAGAAGGCGAAGACACGCTGGAAGTGCGCCTGGCCGCGCCGGAAATGAATGGCGTGCGCGCGGTCAAGGTGTATACCTTCCACCGCAATTCCTACCTGATCGATGTCGCCTGGGAAATCGAAAACACCAGTGCGGCGCCGGTGCGGACAGCCGCCTACTTCCAGTTGCAACGCGACAACGTCGCGCCGAGCGGCGACTCCTTCATGCTTTCCACCTTCTATGGCGTGGCGGTCTATACCGAAGCGGAAAAATACCAGAAGGTGCAGTACAAGGAGATTGCCGAGAACAAGGCAAAATTCGCCCAGACCGCGAACAACGGCTGGGTGGCGATGGTGCAGCATTATTTCGTCAGCGCCTGGGCGCCACAGGGCGACACCCTGCGCGACTTCTACATGCAGCGGCTGGGCGACGCCAACAGCACTCTTTTCCGGGCGGGCGTGATTCTTCCCGCCACGACGGTCGCTCCCGGCGAAACGCGCCGCGTCGGCGTGCCGCTGTTCGCCGGGCCGCAGGAGCAGGCGGCATTGAAACAGGTGTCGCCGGGACTGGAACTCACCGTGGATTATGGCTGGCTGCACATCATCGCCGCGCCGATTTTCTGGGCGCTGGAATCCATCAATGCCCTGATCGGCAACTGGGGCTGGTCGATTGTCGTGCTCACCATCCTCATCAAATTGCTGTTCTATCCGCTTTCCGCCACATCCTACAAATCCATGGCGAAAATGCGGACGCTGACGCCCAAGCTGATGCAGTTGAAGGAACGCTACGCCGACGACAAGGTGCGGCTGAACCAGGAAATGATGAAGCTCTACCAGACGGAAAAGGTCAATCCGCTGGGCGGCTGCCTGCCCATACTGGTGCAGATTCCCGTATTCATCGCGCTGTACTGGGTGCTCCTGGGCGCGGTGGAAATGCGCGACGCGCCGTGGATATTCTGGATCAAGGACCTCTCCGCCGCCGATCCCTACTACGTGCTGCCGGTCATCATGATGGCCTCCATGTTCATCCAGACACGTCTGAACCCGACGCCGCCCGACCCCATCCAGGCAAAGATGATGCTCATCATGCCGCTGGTTTTCGGCATCATGTTCTTCTTCTTCCCCGCAGGACTGGTGCTCTACTGGGTAATCAACAACATCCTCTCCATCGCCCAGCAATGGCAAATCAACTGGGCGCTGGGAAAAGCCACCAAGGCCGCCAACGACCCCAAGATAAAATAGCCCTGGCGGGCGGCGGTTTTTCGGCCTGCGGCCGCCTTGTCCTCCCCCCTGATAAAGGTGTTCAGACCGTAGACATCGCAACTGTCAGGGGGGAAGAAAAACCGCGCGCTCGTTGGCCGTCACGCGACAGATGGGGTTGCGGGCGCACGCAGTGCGCCCCTACATGACTTGTGTGACCGCTCCTCCCTTTCCTCCTCGCGGGGGAGGCTTGCACCTCGCAAGGGGGGTCGAAGGGCAGGAGAAGGTGTCGTTTAACGTGCCGTGCCACCCCCTTGCAGGGTGCAAGCCCTCTCCCGCCCTGTCGGGCACCCTCTCCCCCAAAGGATTGGGGGAGAGGGGACGGCATGCGGTGGCGCTGCGTTGGGTTCTTCCACTTTGGATTGCGCTCATATCTATCTTGGGGTTTGAAACCAGGCGAAGCCTGGCTTCAAACCGTGTAAACCCAACGCAAAACCAGCGCGGCCTGGGGGTTCTCGCAGGGGCGCGCTGCGTGCGCCCGCAAACCGTTCCCGCCACGTAACGGCAGACGGGCGCATGCAATGCGCCCCTACGGGATCGTGCAGAGGGTAGTGGGTTCCCTTGCCTTTACCCAAAAAGGGCAGGCTTTGCCTGCCCTTTTTTGCTGACTGACCCGGCAAAAAGTGGTTTCTTACTTTTTGACGCCGTCCACCGGCCATTCCAAACTGAGGCGAGCGCCGCCCAGAGGGGAGGCGCTGGCGCTGGCGTGGCCGTGGTGCAGGGTCAGGATGCGGCGGGTAATGGCCAGTCCCAGGCCATAGCCGTCCGTGGTGCGGTCGCAGGCGCGATCCAGGCGGGAGAAGGCGGCGAAAATCGCCTTGCGTTTTTCCTCGGGAATGCCAACGCCATCATCATCCACGTGGATGTATGCCATCTGGTTTTCCACGCGGGCGATGATTTCCATGCGTTGCCGGGCGTAGCGCGCGGCGTTGCGCACCAGGTTGCCCAGGGCGCGCGCCATGTGTTGCGGGTCCAGCGTCACCGTCTGCTCCGGCGCGAGTTGGCTCAAATCGAGGCGCAGGCTTTTGCCGGAGAGCAAGGGGTGTAGCCGTTCCGCTTCTTCCGTCAGCCACTGCGCCAGTTCGACCGTTTTCGGATGCAGTTCCAGCGTGTTCCGTTCCAGGCGCGCGTAGGTCAGGCTGGCGTCGATCAGGTATTCCAGTTCGTCCAGATCGGTTTTCATCGTGCCGACCAGGCGGCGGCGTTCTTCCTCGCTGTGGGCGGTGCAGGCCATTTCGCCCGCGAAGCGCAGGCGGGCGATGGGGGTGCGCAGTTCGTGCGACATGGCGTTGGTCAGTTCCTTCTGAGTGACGACCAGGTGCTGGATGCGATCGGCCATGTCGTTCAGGCTGTCGGTCAGGGGCACGAAAAGCTGGTTGTGCGCGCTGGGCGTGCGCGCTTCCAGCCGCCCCTCGCCCAGCGCGCGCGCGGTTTGGCGCAGGGCTTCCAGATCACGAAAGATGGGACGCACCCAGATGTACAAGACCAGCGCGAACACGATGCCGAACACCACCCAGATCGACAGGCGCGTATGCAACCGCAAGGGCATTCCCAACGCCAGTTCCGGGCCATGCACCGGATTGAATGGCCCCAGCACCAGCGCCATGTCGCTGCCGGGAAGCAGGTGATACATTTCATCATGCGCGCGAGATATGATGATATTGCCATTATTCACCTGCGCGCGCGCTTCTTCTGGAAGATGCGTGCGCTCGATCAGGCGCAGGCGGTAGGCAAACTTTTCGTTCAGCCGTTCCATGATCCGCGGCCAGTCCTTGCGCTCGTTCCGGTAAAGTTCCGCTTCCACCAGCGAAAAGGTCCCGCGCATAAACCGTTGGGCGTAACGGTTGTCGACGTCCTGGATGATGCTGGCGACGAACAGGTGCGCCAGGCAAGCAACCAGCGCGAAGCCGCCCAGCAGGAACAGGTAGAAACGGAAAAAAATCCGCAGCAGGCTGTAATGCTGCGCGTAACCGCGCCGGGCGCGCCGTTTTTTGTTGCGCCTGCAGAAAGGAAAAAGAAACGGATACGCCTGCCGGAAGGCGGCGTAAGACTCAGTGCCAATCATGCTGACTGAACAGGTATCCTTTGCCGCGCACCGTTTTTATGCGCGTGGGATTATCAGAGTCGTCGCCGATTTTCTTGCGCAGGCGGGAGATGCGCGCGTCGATGGAGCGATCCAGGCCGTCGAAGCCGATGCCGCGCAGGGCGTGCAGCAGTTCATCGCGCGACAGGATGCTTCCGGCGTGCGAGGCCAGTAGCCAGAGCAGATCGAATTCCGCGGTGGTCAGGTCCAGTTCTTCTTCTCCCGCGCGGGCGGTGCGGGTCGTCTGGCTGATATGGAAATCGCCGAAGGAAAGTTCTTTCTTGTCGGCATGCGCCGAACCCGGCTGGCGGCGCAGCAATGCCTTGACTCGCGCCAGCAGCACGCGCGGCTGCACGGTCTTGGTGATGTAATCGTCCGCGCCCAGTT
>JAITEO010000078.1 GCA_031281985.1 Zoogloeaceae bacterium
GGGCGGCATGGTGCGGCTCACCGACGGCGTGGGCAAGTACGCCAATGGGCAGAAGACTTCTGGATCGCTCTTCGTCGGCGGGCGTTTCGAGCGTTGGGATTTCATGTTGGGGGCGGCCAAGAGCGAGAACGAGTTTTATCGTATCGGCAGCCGGATTAGTGACCACGCGCTGATGAATGATGCGCATGCGATCAACCTGCATTTCAACGATGCCAGACCCATTCTCAACAAGGTCCAACTGGACGCCATCAGCCTTCACGACAACTGCCGCTACTATCAGGTGAAAGGACGTAATTTCACGGGAGGAACCAACTGCGCCTTCAACAGGGAGCAGGCGAAGTGGCTGAAGGAAGCCGCCAAGAAGCCGCTTCCAGGCACCCAGAAGCAGACCGAATCCCAGATGCTGCGCCTGCGTCATTATCTGAACGACGCCTACGACCAGCGGCTGGAGCTTTTTGCCGCGAGCGGCAGTGCCAGCTACGAGACGGATCAGGAACCTTACGTCCAGGTACCCCTGGCCGCGAACCCCAGCGATCCGGGCGACAAGTACCATACCGATCGCGATGCCTATTGGGGCGATTCCCCCTTCTCGGTGCGCGCGGAACTGGAAAGCCGGGTGATTGGTTTGAAATACAGCGGCGCGTTCTCGAAATGGATCAATCCCGAAGTGCAGCTTTACCATGAAGAGCAGGATCGCAAGCAGCGCTGGACCAGCATTTATTATAAAGGCATGGATATGCACTACTTCGTCGATGTCGGCTCCAATGGCCTGAAACTGAGCAACGCCAGCCATTTCGAGGCCGCCCTTGCTGGCGCGCTGCGCCTGGATGTCGGGCTGGAACTGCGCAAAACCGACAAGAAGGTCGACGACTTGATAGATAGCACCTACCAGGCATTGTACGTGCAAAACCCACCCGCAAAGCCGATGGTTTTCGACCCGGATTCGCGGGTAAAGAGCACCGGGTTCTCCCTGGCCCTGAGCACCGAAGGCAAAGGCCCCTGGCAGGCCAGCGCGGGTGTGGGGATACAACGGCAACGGCTGGATGTCCTGAATCCGACCTTTGAAACAGGCAATGTCAAACAGGGCGGCACCCTGTGTGGAAGGGATTGCCATTACAGCATTCTATCGGTGGCGTATAGAGATAAGAATTCCCCACTTTATCTTGTCAACACAGTAATCAATCCTGATACTGGTAACTACTATACTAATCCCGAAGCCAGGGCAAAGGCATTGGCAGACGCAGCAATACTGGGCGCGGAAGAGGATGCAAAACATCTTTTTGACCCTTCCCTGAAAGCCATCGGAGTTCGCCGGATAGAAGGAAAGCAAAAACATCACTGGGATTTGAAATCGGCCAATTTCGCGCTGCAATACACCCATCCGGGCAGCGGACTCACCACCTATGGTTCGGTCGGCTATGGCGAGCGCGCGCCCACCAGCAACGAAATGTACATGTTTGGCGAGATGTACAAGGGGCACTTCGGCTCCAACCCCGACCTGAAACCGGAAAAGAACCTCTCGCTGCAACTGGGGATGAATTACCGGCGCAGCAACTGGTTCGCCGCACGGGACGCGCTCGACGTGGGCATCGGCCTCTACCGCAACCGCATCCGCAATTACATGCTCTACGGCCAGCGGTTGAGAAACGACGAGGCGATCGACCTGACTTGGAAGGGCAAGGAGCATACCTCGGGGAACACCACGGTCAACGACGTGGAACCCTTCATCCGCCAAGGCGTGGAACTGAACCTGGGCTACCAGCAACCGAGGTTTTATGTGCGCGGCAATTTGACCCTGCCGATTCGGCACGACAACAAAATCTGCTATTGGCAGTCGCCCACCGGCCGGAATTACTATAAAACCACAGATACCACCACCGGCGCGACGGTTCTCATTCCCTTCGAGGGCAAGGGCGAGAAGATTTGCGCTTCGAGCTGGAACTGGGCGGAAGCCGGAGCCATCGAGCCGATTCGCGGCAGCCTGACGGCGGCGCTGACGCCTTTGGGCGGCAAGCTGGAACTGGGCGGAACCCTGCACTACCGCGACAAACAGCGCGCCGCCTATTGGTATGACAAAAGTACGAATACTTATGAACCCTTGGATTTGCAGAACCAGCAGAAGTATTCCAAGGAAGGCGTGCCGAGTAAGGACAAGTTCATCGAACTCAATCTCTGGCCGCGGGTAATCAAGCTGGACCTGTTCGTCAGTTACCGCGTGAGCGACCAGTTGCGGGCCAGCCTCTACCTGGCCAACGTCACCGACCGCATGGACGCCACCCTCACCGCCTGGGGCTACAGCTTCTACCCCGGCCGCACCCTGACCGCAACCCTGGAATACCGCTTCTAGGCCGATGCCTTGCGCGGAGGAAACGCAAAATGCCCAAAGCCAAAACAACCACCCAGCCCCCACTCCCTCCCCTGACAAGGGGAGGGCCGGGGAGGGGTTTTAGTACGGCAGGGGAACAGGCACCAAGGCCGAATGCGGGCGCAAACCCCGCAACCCCCCCTCAGTCCCCCCTTGTCAGGGGGGAAGGAATGGTACGACGCGGCCTCCTCCCTCCCCTGACAAGGGGAGGGCCGGGGAGGGGTTTTATTACGGCAGGGGAACAAGCACCAAGGCCGGATGCAGGCACAAACCCCGCAAACCCCCCTCAGTCCCCCCTTGTCAGGGGGGAAGGAAAACTCCCGGACAACGTGCCGCGCCGCCCCTCACGGGGCACCCTCTCCCCCAAAGGCTTTGGGGAGAGGGAACGGCAAGCAGCGGCGCTTCGCCTGGAAAGTTATTGACTTGACCTCCTCCACTTTTAACGCGCCCGCGCGCAGGCCACTCTCCCGGCGCTACGCGCCACCCTTTGCAGGCTGCAAAGCCACCCCCCTACAAACAATGGAGCCCATCATGCCCAATGCACAACCACGAACCACCGACCACAGACTACAAAGCGAGCAGAGCGCGCGCGCGCTCCGTTCTCTGTCTTCCCTCCTCCCTCCTGAAGACGAAATCGACCGGCGGCTGCGCGCGGCGCGGTTGCGGCCGACCTTGGCGCGGCGGCAGGTGCTGGAGACGCTGCGGGATGCGCCCGAATGCCCAAGCATGAAAGAAATCTGCCACAAGCTGAACAACCGCTACCCCGCCTGCACAGGTTCGTTCCGCACCAGTTCGCTCTACCGCGCGCTGCGCGACCTGCGCCGCACGGGACTCGTCCTCTGCTTCACCGACGAGCGCCGCGCCACGCGCTACTGCCTCCCGCACGCGGACGAAACCCCGCTGTTTGCCATCACCCGCCACGCCCCCGGCGAAGACCAGGAAGAAGACATCACCTTCCCCGACCCGGAACTCTACGCCCGCATCCTCCTTGCCACCGCCCGGCAAGGACTGCGCCTCGAAGGACAAACCTTCGCACTGCATGTCCACTTCCAGAAGGACGATTGACAGAATGGATTTCGAACGACGCCATTCAACAGGGAGGAGGTCATGCCAATGACTTGCCCACAATCGAAGCGCCGTAAACCTCCCCCCCCTGACACGGGGAGGGCCGGGGAGGGGTTTGTCTGTGGGGGCGGCATCCTGCCGCCCTCTGGGCTGCGGACGGCAGGATACGGGCGGCAGGATTGCGGGCGGCAGGATGCCGCCCCCACAAATCCCATCGATTCCCCCTTGTCAGGGGGGAAGACAAGCAATGCGTAACGCCCTTCCCGGCCAACGCTCCGGCCTCTTCTGGTTTGTGCTCGCCTTGCTGCTGCATGCCGCCCTGTTTTTTTCCGCACACTTCTGGCCGGGGCAGGAGAAGGTGAGCGCGCATGTCGAGGAGGCCATCCAGGTCAGCCTGATGGCCCTGTCCGCCACGGAATCCAGCGCCCCGCCCGCCGCGTCTCCACCGCCTGCCACGCCGCGCGCGCCGCAGACGAGCGCCGTCCCCAGACCATCCCGTCCCGCGCCGCAAACGCCGCCGGAAACCCAAACGCCCGTTCCACTGCGCGAAGCGCCCGCAGAAATGCCCGCCGCGCCCGCTGTATCCGCGCCTGCGGCATCCGGAGATGCGTCTGGCGATGCCGCCAGTGAATCGGCCAGCGCCGCCGCTGCGGATGGTTCCTCCACGGCGAACGCCAGCGCCGGGGGGTTGGGCGCGTCCCGGACAGAAGCCCGGTTCGACGCCGCCTATCTGAAGAATCCCAAACCGCCGTATCCCGCCACCTCGCGTCGTCTGCGCGAGGAAGGCACGGTACATCTGCGTGTGCGCGTGCTGCCCAGCGGCGAGGCCGACCAGGTGGAAATCCAGCGCAGTTCCGGGTTTTCCCGCCTGGACGATTCCGCGTACAAGACCGTGCTCGCCTGGCGCTTCGTCCCCGGACGGCAGGGCGGCGAGGCGATCATTTCCTGGGTCGTCGTGCCCATTCGTTTCAACCTGAAGGAGTCCTTCCCATGAACACCGAACCCTCCGGCCTCAACCTTGCCACCGTCTGGTCGCAGGGCGATGCCGTCTCGCATGTCGTCGCCGCCGTCCTGCTCTTGATGTCGCTCGCCAGTTGGAGCATCATCCTCGGCAAGGCGTGGATGACCTGGAAACTGCGCCGCAAGACGCCGCGCGCCCTGGAAACCTTCTGGAATTCGGGCAGCCTCGAAGGCGGCCTTGCCGCGCTCGCGCCCCTGCCGCCCTTCCTCGACATGGCCCAGCAAGGACAAGGCGCAATGCGCCACCTGGAAGCGCACCGCCGCGAACGCGCGCAAAACGCCCACCTGGACGCGCACCTCTCCGCCAGCGAACTCGTCACCCGCGCGCTCAGAAACAGCATCCTGCACGCCCGTTCGCATCTGGAGGGCGGATTGACGCTCTTGGCCTCGGTCGGCTCCACCGCGCCCTTCGTCGGCCTCTTCGGCACGGTCTGGGGGATTTATCACGCGCTCGCCAAAATCGGCGCGACCGGGCAGAGCAGCCTCGCCCAGGTGGCCGGGCCGGTGGGCGAGGCGCTGATCATGACGGCGGCGGGACTTTTCGTCGCCATCCCCGCCGTGCTCGCCTACAACGCCTTTTCCCGCTCGCTCGTCCTCGTCACGGCGGACATGGAAGCCTTCGCCCACGACCTGCACGCCTATTTCACCACCGGCAATCCGCTTCCCTCCTCTTCGGGAAAAGGCAGGCGTCCGGCACGGGAGGAAAACTGATGTCCTTCGGCAGCTTCGATTCCGGCACCTCGCGCCCCATGGCGGAAATCAACACCACGCCCCTGGTGGACGTCATGCTGGTGCTCCTCATCATCTTCCTCGTCACCGCCCCGCTGATGACGCAATCCATCCCCGTCGCCCTGCCCCAGGCCAGCGCCCAACCCACGGACGAAAAACCGGAAACCATCCGCATCGCCCTCGACGCAAAAGGCACACTCTACTGGAACGACACCCCCCTCGCCGCGCCGGAAGGCGACGCGCTCACCACCCTGGAAGCCCGCCTCGCCGCAGCAGTGGCCACCCGCCACGACGTGGAAGTACAACTGCGCGCCGACCGCGACCTCCGCTACCAGCAAGTCGTGGAAGTCATGTCAGTCGCAAAACGCGCCGGGGTCGTGAAACTGGGGTTCGTTACTACGCCGGAAACGGGAGATTGAGGAGGCGCGGTTTTCTCCCCCCTGACAAGGGGGGATTGAGGCGTGAGGGGCGGCGAGGTCGCTCTGCATCAGCGCTTGGTGTGCGCTTACCTTCACCTTGTCACAAGTAAGGCGCGTCGCGCCGTGGCAATCCATGCGACGGTTCCGTTATCCAAAACGTTGAAGCAAACCACGCTGCCGTCTCGATTGCCACGGGCCTGAAGGCCCTCGCAATGACGAGGGTTGTTTGGGTTGTCAATGACAGAATTGGAGGTGAGCGCACAAGTTTTCCGCCACTTTTAATCGCCTCCGTTCGCGCGGAGTGCGCAACGATTTTTATTGCCTTTCCCTTCCCCGGCGCGTGTAAGATACCGTGCTCTCTTTGCTCTTT